>CALINB010000036.1 GCA_938045325.1 uncultured Rhodospirillales bacterium
GAGGGGCCGAGGAAAACAGGAGGGGATGTTGTGGCAGTTGCGAGGCTAAAAGTCGAGCCCATCGAGGTCGACCTCAGTTTGACGGCACGGACATACCGGGCCCTAAAAGACGCGATCACGTCTATGGATATTTACGGCGATGAGGGTGAAATCCGCTTGGATGAACACCAGCTTGCGCAAGATCTTGGCGTCAGCCGGACCCCCATCCGTGAAGCGATGTGCCGGTTGGAGCAAGAAGGGTTGGTCCGCACGATTTCACGTAAAGGGACGTTTGTCGTGCGTAAAAACAAATCCGAAATCATCGATATGATTATTGTTTGGTCGTCGCTCGAAAGCATGGCGGCGCGTCTTATTTGCAAAAATGCCAGCGATAAAGATATCGCTTTATTGCGGAAGATGTTTGCGGAGTTTGAGGGCAAGGAAATTAAAGCGAATATCGACGAATACTCAGATACGAATATCGATTTTCACCAAAGAATTTTAAGTCTCGGTGGATGCGAATTGATGGTGGAAATTACCGAGAACTTATTTATCCATTTGAGTTCCATTCGGGCTCATACGATTGGTGACGATGAACGTTATTCCCGTTCCATTGTCGACCACATGAACATCATCGAAGCCCTTGAGGCGAGAGATGAGGATTTAGCTGCCAAGCTTGTCCTTGAGCACAATATGAACTTGGCGGCACACGTCAAAAAATATGTCGATTTTTTAAATTAGTTTAAAGCGGTTAAGCCGTAATTAGTGAGGACGACAAGAAATGGCCGATTCAGGTAACGAGGTGCTGACAGACGGGTTTCATCTCGTCATTGATGCGCTCAAGCTCAATGATATCAATACAATTTATAATGTGCCCGGCATCCCGATTACGGATTTAGGGCGTTTCATGCAAGCCGAAGGCATGCGGGTTCTTTCATTCCGGCATGAACAGCACGCCGGCTATGCTGCTGCGATCGCCGGTTTTCTGACCAAGAAGCCGGGGATCTGCATGACTGTTTCGGCTCCCGGTTTTCTCAATGGTCTGACGGCCTTGGCCCATGCCACAACCAATTGTTTTCCAATGATCTTGATGAGCGGTTCGTCCGAGCGTGAAATCGTCGATTTGCAGCAAGGCGATTACGAAGAAATGGACCAGCTGGCGATTGCGAAACCGCTGTGTAAAGCGGCATACCGTATTCTCCATGCCGAAGACATCGGGATCGGTATCGCGCGCGCTATTCGCGCCGCGGTTTCAGGTCGGCCCGGCGGCGTCTATCTCGATGTGCCGGCTAAACTTTTAGGTCAAACCATGAATGCCGAAGCCGGTGCGAATTCACTCGTGAAGGTTATTGATGCGGCGCCTCGGCAAATTCCCGCACCGGAGGCTGTCAAACGCGCGATTGATGTCTTAAAAGGCGCCAAGCGTCCGTTAATCATCCTCGGTAAGGGGGCGGCTTATGCTCAAGCGGATGATGCCATTCGCGCAATTGTCGAAAAAAGCGGTATTCCATATTTGCCGATGAGTATGGCGAAGGGTTTGCTGCCTGATACTCATCCGCAGTCTGCCGGTCCGGCGCGTTCGTTAGTGCTGAAAGAATCCGACACGGTGATGATGATCGGCGCCCGGCTGAACTGGCTGCTCTCGCACGGTAAGGGGAAATCATGGGGCGATCAACCCAAGAAATTCGTGCACATCGATATCGAGCCGAAAGAAATGGACAGCAATGTCGAAATTGCGGCACCCGTGGTCGGTGATATCGGCTCGTGCGTCGAAGCGCTTCTGGATGCCATGGGCGATGATTGGAAAGCGCCCCCGAAAGACTGGACCGATGCGGTCTACGCTAAAAAAGATGCGAACATCGAACGCATGGCGCCGCGGTTGCAAAACAATAACGTGCCGATGGACTATCACGGCGCGTTGGGCGCATTGCGGACAATTATTGCCGAGCGGCCAGATTCCATCCTCGTCAATGAAGGCGCAAATACGCTCGATTTCGCCCGTAGTATTATCGATATGCATAAACCGCGAAAGCGTCTCGATGTCGGCACATGGGGTGTCATGGGGATTGGTATGGGCCAAGCGATTGCGGCTGCGGTTGAAACGGGACATCCCGTCCTGGCCGTTGAAGGCGACAGTGCGTTCGGCTTTTCAGGCATGGAGATCGAAACAATCTGCCGCTACAACCTGCCGGTGTGTGTGGTTGTCTTCAATAACGGCGGCATTTACAGGGGAACGGATGTTAATCCGACTGGCGGTGCTGATGTTGCACCGACCGTTTTCGTCAAAGACGCCCGTTATGACAAGATGATGGAAGCTTTTGGCGGCCTCGGATTCAATGCGACATCGCCGGATGAATTAAAGCGTGCGGTGAATGAAGCTATGGACTCCGGAAAGCCGGCTCTTGTCAATGCTGTGATTAACCCCGAGGCCGGTACCGAAAGCGGCCGAATTGGTAATCTCAATCCGCAAAGTGTTGTAGCAAAGAAATAACGTAACCATCGACAATCAACTTTTGAAATACAGGAGCGCAGAATGAAAGCTCTCGAAGGCGTCAAAATTCTCGACATGACTCACGTTCAATCGGGCCCAACGTGCACGCAATTATTGGCCTGGTTCGGTGCCGATGTCATTAAAGTCGAGCGCCCCGGTGTTGGTGACGCGACACGTAAGCAACTGGTCGACGTGCCCGGCGCGGATAGTCTTTATTTTACGATGCTTAATCACAATAAGCGCAGTGTAACGGTGAATACGAAAACCGAACGTGGCAAGAAAATTCTGACGCGCTTGATCGAAGAGTGCGATGTGATGGTGGAAAATTTTGCACCGGGTGCGCTGGACCGCATGGGGTTCTCCTGGGAGAACATTCAAAAAATTAATCCCCGAATGATTTATGCATCCGTGAAAGGCTTTGGGCCTGGTGATTATTCGGACTGCAAAGTGTATGAAAACGTTGCTCAATGCGCCGGCGGTTCAGCCTCGACGACGGGTCATCTCGGTGATGTGCCGATGGTAACGGGTGCGCAAATCGGCGACTCCGGTACGGGGCTGCACCTAGCGCTTGGTATCGTCACGGCACTGTTCCACCGGGAGCATTCCGGTAAAGGCCAACGAGTCGAATGTGCTATGCAGGACGGTGTGCTCAATCTGTGCCGGGTTAAATTACGTGATCAGCAACGCTTGAAGGCCGGCCCTTTAAAAGAATACTCGCAATTTAGTGAAAACATTCTTTTCGGCGAGGCAACACCGCGGGCCGGTAACGATTCCGGCGGCGGTCAGCCTGGCCGTATTCTGAAATGCAAAGGCTGGGAAAAAGACCCCGATGCTTACACATATTTTATTACGCAGGCAGCAGTCTGGAAAAATATTTGTGACGTTATCGGCAAGCCCGAGTGGAAAGAGGATTCGGAATGGGCAACGCCGGAAGTGCGGTTGCCGAAACTGAATGAAATGTTCGATGCGATTGAAGCCTGGACCATGACCAAAACAAAATTCGAGGTCATGGAAATTTGCAATCCTTTGAATATTCCCGTCGGCCCTATTTTGTCGATGAAAGAGCTCTCTGAAGATGAAAATTTGCGGAAAACAGGAACGGTCGTTGAAGTCGATCACCCGGAACGGGGCAAATATTTGACCGTTGGAAATCCCATCAAGCTTTCGGATTCGCCGTCCGAAGTCGTCCGTTCTCCCTTACTCGGCGAACATACCGATGAAATTTTGAAAGACGTCATCGGCTTGAGCGACGATGAAATCGCCGCGGCAAAAGAAGAGGGCGCTGTTTAGAGTTGCGAGCCGGACCGTTCGCCAGGCCCACCATGAGGCCTCACCCTGAGCGTGTCGAAGGGGCAGGTTCTATATTCGTTTCGCTTTAACTTAAGGGGCCAGTGCCATTTCGAGCACGCGGGCAACGTGAATGGCTTCGCG
>CALINB010000037.1 GCA_938045325.1 uncultured Rhodospirillales bacterium
CCTACATGCAAAAAGCCGCCTAGGCGTAACGAACAAGGAACCGATCGCGATGGCCAGTACATCTCGCCCCCGTCGGAGTGTTTTATACATGCCCGGCGCCAACACCCGCGCCATGGAAAAGGGCCGTACGCTTCCTGCCGATGTGTTGATTTTCGATTTGGAAGATTCGGTGGCCCCCGATGCGAAAGCGGAAGCGCGGCAAAACATCGTCGATGCGGTAAAGGAAGGCGGCTACGGCAAACGCGAAATCGTCGTGCGCGCCAACGCGCTCAATACACCGTGGGGGAATGAAGACGTCAGCACACTCGCAAGTTGTGGTGCCGATGCGATGCTCATGCCGAAAGTGGAAAGTGCGGACACGGTGCGTCAGGTTGCCGCGCTGATGGAAGCGAACGGCGCGCCCGACGACATGGCGATCTGGTGCATGATCGAATCGCCGCGTGGCGTGCTGCATGCCGAAGAAATTGCCGATGCGTCCCCGCGCATGGGGGCATTGATTATGGGGACGGCCGATCTCGGCAAGGAATTGCACGCTGCCGACACCCTGGACCGTATTCCGTTTTTAACCTCGCTGCAGCTTTGCGTTCTTGCTGCGCGCGCCGCCGGCATTTCGATTTTGGATGCGGTGTATTTCGATCTCAATGACGATGAAGGCTTCGCGCAATCGTGCAAGCTCGGCAAGGATCTTGGTTTCGACGGTAAAACGCTGATCCATCCAAAAACCATCGCCGAAGCGAATAAAGCATTTGCGCCGAGCGAAGAAGAAATCGCCTGGTCGAAAAAAATCATGGCGGCACACGAAGAGGCGCTCAAGGAAGGCAAGGGTATTGTGCTAGTCGATGGGAAGCTCATCGAAAATCTTCATGTTATTGCCGCGCAACGCATGGTTGCGATGGCCGATGCCATTAAAGAGTTGGAAGCGGACGCTTCTTAAGTTTTCAGGAACGTATTAAAATGATCAAACGATGCCCGAAGCCCTGAACGGTTTGCGCATCGTCGAGGCATCCGCCTTTATCGCGGCACCCTTGGCCGGGTTGCAGTTGGCGCAGATGGGCGCGGACGTTATTCGCATCGATCCGATCACGGGCGGTTTGGACCAAGGCCGCTGGCCGGTCACGAAAGACGGCAAAAGCCTTTATTGGGCCGGTCTTAATAAAGGTAAGCGTTCGGTCCTCATCGATACCCGCAAACCGGAAGGTCAGGAGCTGGCGACGCGAATTATTTCTTCACCGGGCGATGACGCGGGCATCCTGCTGACAAATCTTCAGGCCAAGGGATGGCTTGCCTATGAGGCGCTTAAACAACACCGCGAAGATTTGGTGATGATGCATATCGTCGGTAACCGGGATGGCTCGGTCGCCCTCGATTATACGGTCAATGCGGCAGCCGGCTTTCCGTTCGTCACCGGGCCTGAAAATCACGATGGGCCGGTTAATCACGTATTGCCGGTGTGGGACATCGTCGCCGCCTTTGCCGCCGTGAACGGCCTTTTGGTCGCCGAACGTCACCGCCGCGCGACGGGTGAGGGCCAGTATGTTTGTGAGGCTTTGTCCGACACGGCGTTTTCGATGTTGAGCCATCTCGGTCTGATCGGTGAGGTGCAGGTGAACAACGACGAACGCCCGCGTCTCGGCAATCATGTGTACGGATCTTTCGCCCATGATTTCGAAACGAAAGACAATCGCCGTGTCATGGTGACCGCATTCACGCCGCGCCACTGGCAGGCGCTCGTGAGCGCAACCGGCACTCAAGAACAAGTCGAAAGTTTGGAGCAGGGCGGCGGTTACGATTTGAACCGCGAGGAGGACCGGTTTGACGCCCGCCGGGATATCGAAAAAATATTTACCCCGAAATTCCGCGCTATGACGTTTCAAGAAGCCTGCGCGGCATTGGAGCATGCGGGCGCGTGCTGGGGGCCGTATCAAACGTTCAGTCAAGCGGTCACCGAAGACGAACGGATTTCAGAGGCCAACCCGATGTTTTCGACCATCGATCAACCGGGTATCGGTGCGATGTTAAGTGCCGGTGCGTTGGCGGACTTTTCGGCATTGCCGCGACAGCCGGCGAAGCCCGCGCCTCTGTTCGGCGAACATACCGAAGAAGTGTTGTCTGATGTTGCCGGTTTGGATTCTACGGAAATCGGTAAACTGTTCGATGCGGGCATTGTGGCCGGTCAAAAATAAACCCGAAAACGGTCTGCTAGTAGAAAGCGGACATGATTGAGGCGTCAGGTATGCAGGTCCTGGGACACCCACATAGCGCGCCGCCGAAACGGTACTCCTGACGCCTCTATCAAGGAGCCGGCCAGGCTCCATATACTCAAAAACGTACCCAAGCCCCTCTCAACTGGTGCACCCTGGGCAGAGAACAAACCAGAAAAGCAAGGCCGTGATTTACCCGGCGAACCGGCGAAATAAATTCCGCTGGCCCATGAATAAATCAAGGTCGTTGAAAACCGGACGTTCGGGTTATGGCGTGCGTAAAGACCGAAGCCCCGAACCGTTAAGACGAACTGCCAAAACCAAAGTTGAGACAGACCGTTCAGCGGCCCTTGCAGTCCATCGATGGGCCCGATGAACCACTTCCTCGACTGAAACGGTTTCCACCAGGGATAAGCCGCCTCAACCGATCCGCGCCTGTAACCGAAAGCCGATGGCCTCCAACCCGGCCTGTGATCTCTAAAAACGGCAAGCGTTCGTGAAGTTCCCAGACCGACGCTTTCGCGTACAAATTGCATCGTGAAAGTAATTCTGAGACGCTTCAATCAAATTTTCGGCGCGTCATTTAGATTTCTGTGCATAAGTAATTGAAGTTTTCACATTGGGTTCACACCTTATCCACATAGGTGTTCACACCTAAAAAAACACAAAGCAAAACAACGTTTTGGTCCGGTATCTTTCATCCAAATTATGAAAAAATCGGTTTAGGAGGGCAGTCCGCCCAAAGAGACCGCAGAATCATGAGCTTGCAAAAACCTTTTCAGGCTACCGGCGTTGACTTGCCAAATCGGAGCGTATAAACGAAGTGATTGGAATACCTTAGAAGTTCACAGTCACAATAACCTCCTGAAGGCAGCCGCCCATGGACTCCCGCCAACGGCCTTTATCCCCTCATCTTGGAATTTACCGGCCGCAAATTACTTCGGTGCTCTCGATCCTCCATCGTTTGACGGGCGTCGCGTTAGCGTTCGGTGCCGTCTTGTTGACATATTGGTTGAGTGCCGGCGCATACGGTCCGGAGGCCTTTGCCCGGGCGCAAGAGTTCATGGGGTCCTGGTTTGGCCGTTCGATTTTACTCGGCCTCACATTTTCTCTTTTCTATCATCTTTGTAACGGCATCCGTCATTTAGCTTGGGATGCCGGTTGGGGATTTGAATTGCCGACTCTGCGCGCCACCGGTTGGATCGTTTTAATCGCTTCGGTCATCTTGACCGGCGTGACATGGGTGCTTACCTATAAAGCCGCGGGGATATTGTGATGAGTATGCGTACACCCTTAAATCGCGCCCGGGGGTCCGGTTCGACCAAGGACGGCACCGGGCATTGGTGGGCGCAACGGCTTACCGGCGTCGCATTGGTACCGTTGACCCTTTGGTTTGTCTTTTCGGTTCTTTCTTTGGCCGGTGCGGATTATGCCGCGTTTAAGGCATGGGCCGGCGATTACGGCCGGGCCGTTCTGCTGATTCTTTTGATTATTGCGATCTTTCATCATGCCCAACTGGGCCTGCAGGTTGTAATCGAGGACTATGTCCATAAAGAAGCAACCAAGGTTGTGATGATGGTTGTGATGAAATTCGCGGTTTATCTTTGTGCTGCCGGATGCTTGGTGGCGGTGCTGAAGTTCGCCCTGGGGAGCTAAAAATTAATGAGCACGAACGGCTACGAAATTAACGAACACACCTACGATGTCGTCGTGGTCGGCGCCGGCGGTGCGGGACTGCGTGCGACATTGGGCATGTCCGAAGCCGGTTTGAAAACAGCCTGTATCACGAAAGTATTTCCGACCCGCAGTCATACGGTCGCCGCCCAAGGGGGCATTAGTGCGGCCCTTGGGAATATGGAACCCGATAGTTGGGATTGGCACGTCTACGACACGGTTAAGGGTGCCGATTGGCTCGGCGATCAAGATTGTATCGAGTATCTCTGCAAGGAAGCCATTCCGGCAGTAATCGAGCTTGAGCATTACGGCATGCCGTTTTCGCGTACCGAAGACGGTAGAATTTATCAGCGTCCCTTCGGTGGCCATACCCGGGCCGGTGATCACAAGCCGGTGTCGCGTGCTTGTGCCGCCGCCGACCGGACCGGTCATGCGATGCTGCATACGCTTTATCAGCAGTCGCTTAAACACGAGACCGAATTTTTTGTCGAATATTTTGCGATCGATCTCATCATGGATGACGAAGGCGCATGCCGCGGCGTGGTTGCCTTGAACATGGATGACGGTTCCATTCATGTCTTTCGCGCCCAGATGACGGTCTTGGCGACCGGCGGTTACGGCCGTTCTTACTTCTCTTGCACCTCGGCCCACACCTGCACCGGTGATGGCAACGCCATGGCTGCACGCGCCGGATTGCCGTTGCAAGATATGGAGTTCGTTCAATTCCATCCGACCGGTATTTACGGTGCGGGCATGCTGATCACCGAAGGCGCGCGCGGCGAAGGCGGCTACCTGACTAATTCCGAAGGTGAGCGTTTCATGGAACGTCATGCGCCGACGGCGAAGGATCTCGCATCACGCGATGTGGTCAGCCGTGCGATGACGATCGAAATTCGCGAAGGCCGCGGCGTCGGACCCGACGGCGATCATATCTTCCTTCATCTCGAACATTTGGGTGAAGAGACGTTGAACCTGCGCTTGCCCGGTATCACGGAAACATCCCGTGTCTTTGCCGGTGTCGATGCGAGCAAGGAGCCGATTCCCGTCCTGCCGACGGTTCATTACAACATGGGCGGCATTCCGACCAATGTGTTCGGCGAGGTTCTGAACCCGACGGATCAGGATACCGAGGCGGTTTGCCCGGGCCTGATGGCGGTCGGCGAAGCTGCCTGCGTGTCGGTCCACGGCGCGAACAGGCTCGGCACCAACTCGTTACTCGATTTAGTCGTGTTCGGCCGTGCGGTGGCACACCGGGCTAAAGACATCTTGACGCCGGGGGCGAGTCATAAACCGCTGGCGAAAGATGCGGCCGATGCTGCGATTTCCCGTCTTGATCGTGTGCGAAATGCTAATGGCTCCATGCCGACGAGTGAAATTCGCTTGAACATGCAGCGGACAATGCAAAACGAAGCGGCCGTGTTCCGTACCAGTGAATCGTTAAAAGAGGGTGTCGATAAGATTTATCAAGTTGCCGAGTCGTTGCCTGAACTGAAGATCAGCGACCGTTCCTTGATTTGGAATTCGGATTTGATCGAGGCGCTGGAACTTGAAAACTTAATGGAATGCGCCAAGACGACGATGGTTTCCGCCGAAGCACGCCATGAAAGCCGGGGTGCGCATGCCCATGAGGATTATCCGAAACGGGACGACGAAAACTGGATGAAGCATACGTTGGCCTGGGTCGAGCAAAACGGCAAAGTTTCGCTGGGGTACCGGCCGGTACACACCTACACGCTCAGCAATGAGGTTTCTTATATTGAACCGGAAGAACGGGTCTACTAAAGGGCCGGGATTGGAACAACACAATGGTCGAATTATCGTTACCTGCAAATTCTAAGGTCACCGAAGGCAAAACCCATAAGGCGCCTGACGGTGCGACCAACATCCGCACGTTTAAGGTGTACCGTTACCATCCTGATGACGGCAATAATCCGCGGATCGATAGCTACGAAGTCGACATGGATCAGTGCGGACCGATGGTTCTGGACGCGTTGATCAAAATCAAAAGCGAGATCGATTCGACGTTGACCTTCCGCCGGTCCTGCCGGGAAGGGGTCTGCGGTTCGTGTTCGATGAATATCGATGGTGCGAACACACTGGCTTGCACCAAAGCGGTGTCGGATGTTTCGGGGGATGTGAAAATCTATCCGTTGCCGCATATGCCGGTGATTAAGGATCTGGTTCCTGATTTATCGATTCCTTATGCGCAGTACACGTCCATTAAACCGTGGCTGCAGTCCGATACGCCGCCGCCGGCCAACAGCGAACGCCGCCAAAGTATTGAGGAGCGGGAAAAGCTCGACGGTTTGTGGGAATGTATTTTGTGCTTTTGTTGTCAGACCAGCTGCCCCAGTTATTGGTGGAACGGTGATCGGTATCTCGGCCCGGCCATCTTATTGCAGGCCTATCGGTTCCTGGCTGATTCCCGAGATGAGTATGCCGGCGAACGCCTCGATGAGTTGGATGATCCGTTCCGGCTGTATCGCTGCCACACCATTATGAATTGCACCAATACTTGTCCGAAGAGTCTCAATCCCGGTCAGGCCATCGGCCAAATTAAGGAAATGCTGGCGAAGCGCCGCTAATCCACGCCGTTATTCAAGCGCAATTTCACCGTCAATCTGTTTATCCAATCCGATTTCCGTGATCGAAAGCTTGACGGTCGTTTTCAGGGTTTCATTACCGGTGAGTTTGCCGCTGTTGATGGCGGCGCGAACGGCGAGCTCGATCTCGCGCTGCGATGTGATCCCGACATTTTTCAGGAATTTCCTGATCTGTATATTTAGAACGTCTTCATCCATGGTTGCCTCCTGAGGCTGTTTGAAGCTGGAGCCGCTTATTGAAAGGA
>CALINB010000038.1 GCA_938045325.1 uncultured Rhodospirillales bacterium
AAACACGCAAACTTCTGGAGGACTGGCAGCCGAAACAAAAAAACAAATAAGGTTAGCGTGTCTGCGCCGTGTTCACAGCCAAGTGCCGGCTCATCAGCTCTTCATAGACGCTGTCCATCAGAATTTGGCGGGCCCGCTCAATGATCTCATTGACCGACGGCGTGCGGACAAACATTTCAGCCGCGCGTTGTTGTAATTCAGCAGCACTGGGCATTGCGGGCACGTGCAAGTCTTCCATTAACTCTTCAAGCTCGTGCCGTGCCAGTTTGATTTTTTTATCGAACTGATGACGCCACGCTTCAAACCGTTCGGTGACATTGCCCTGCAAGGCTTCAATATTCGCGCTGAATTCAGCGACGATATGATCGACTTGAAAACTATCCGCCAGCTCGCTGGCCGCTTTCTCGACCACGGCGCGGCCGAGTTTTTGTTCGTTATAAACCTCAGCCCGGGGCGGTTTGCGTAAATCCCAAACCACGCCGATTACGGATAACGCTTTGAGAATGTAATAGGTCACATCAATCTCATACCAACGAAATCCCTGACACGCAGCGCTTTGATAGTGGTGATGATTATTGTGCCAGCCTTCACCCAATGTAATTAGGGCAAGCCACCAGTTATTGCGCGATTGATCGCCGGTTAAGTATCGCTTACGGCCCCAAACGTGTGCCAGCGAATTAATCGCAAACGTGCCATGCCACGTGGCGACCGTCGACCAGAAGAACCCGACCACCAGCCCCGACCAGCCGGCACATAAAGTCACCAATACAGCCAGCATGATCGCCGGCAGAAACGGATGCCGGTCGAGCCACACCAATTCGGGATATTTGGCAAAGTCGGGTATCAGCTCCATGTTGGTGTTTTGATAGCGCTCGGTAAAGATCCAACCAACGTGCGAGAACCAAAACCCGCGCTGCACGGGTGAGTGAACATCTTCCGGTTCGTCGGAATACCGGTGATGGTGGCGATGGGTGCCGGCCCACCACAACACACCGCTTTGCGCCGATGTTTGAGCCAGAAACGCGAGAATAAAACCGACAACACGGTTTGTTTTATAGCTGCGGTGCGCAAAGTAACGGTGAAAGCCGGCCGTAATGCCGAACATGCGAATAAAATAAAGCCCGACGGCAATTAAAACATCGGCGAGGTAAACGCCGGTCCAAATGGCGGCGAAGCACGCGAGATGGGCAAGCGCGAAGGGAATTGCATCGCCCATAACATAACGGTCACGAATAACATGATTTGTGGCGGCTCGATCAGCCGCCGTTTGAGAATAGGATTTCATAATGAAAGGCGCTCAAAACAGCCAAAAAAAAGCGTTAAAAAAACAAAGGCTACAAAAATCTGCCCTTACGCTTCAGTATAACATGGGACCGGACGGCCGTCACTTCAATGGTGTTTTTTGCCGCCGAACCTCTCCCATGCGCGTACACAGCAAAAAAGCCTGCTTCAGCCCTTCGGCGCTGGCAATATTCTGACCGACAATATCGAACGCCGTACCGCTCGCCGGCGTCGTGATCGGCACCGGATGGCCGCCCGAAACGGTCACCCCCTGCTTGAGAACGCTTTGATCGCCGATGGTGGCTTTCATGGTTCTCTTCCCTTAACCGATAACTTCATCCTGAGGAGACCATTCGCCTTCTATCCTTCGAGACAGGCGCCCATGCACCTTCATCAGGATGAGGCGAATGGGTGTCTCGAAGGATGCCGCATAAACTGCGATCAACACGATCATAAACGAACTTATTCCGCCGCGAGACTGTCGCCGGCGAGCACTTTATCAATCAGCGCGATAGTTTCATCAATGCCATAAAGCGCAATGAACGAACCCATGCGCGGTCCTTGGCTCTGCCCTAGCAGAATCTCGTAAAGTGCTTGGAACCAAGCGCGCAGGTCCTTGAACGCACCGCGCTTGCCGATTTCATAAACTTGCGTCTGAATGTCTTCCGCCTTGGCATCATCCGGTAGCGCCTCCAAACTTTGGCGCAAATCTTCGAGGGCGACACGCTCGTCAGCACTCGGCGCGCGGTATTGTTTCGCCGGCTTCACAAAATCGCGGAAATAATTAACCGCATATTCGACGAGATGATCCAGTTTCGGCGAACTTTCCGGCGAGGCGTCGGGCGAATAACGCGAAATGAAATGCCAGATCACGGATTTATCTTCCGTGTTGCATACACTCGCGAGATTAAGCAGCACATTAAAGCTCAATGGCACATTGCCTTCGGGCGGATGGCCGGCGTGGATATGCCATGCCGGATTATTAAGCTTATCTTTCGGCTCTTGCTCTTGGAATTTGCCGAGATGGGAAAAATATTCGTCAACATTCTTCGGCACGACGTCGAAATAAAGCCGCTTCGCCGTTTTCGGCTTTTGATACATAAACAGCGCCAAACTTTCCGGTGGGGCGTAGCGCAGCCATTCCTCGACCGCGAGGCCGTTGCCTTTGGACTTTGAAATTTTTTCGCCTTTATCATCAAGAAACAGTTCATAAATAAAGCCCGCCGGCGGGTTGCCGCCGAGAATCCGGCAAATCTTGGAGGACAAGTTGACCGAGTCGGTCAAATCCTTGCCGCACATTTCATAATCGACATCAAGCGCTGCCCAACGCATCGCCCAATCGGCTTTCCATTGCAGTTTGCAAGCACCGCCCGTGACCGGCGTTTCGACCTTCTTGCCTGCTTCGTTTTCGTAAACAATCGTACCCGCGTCCACGTCGCGCTCAAGGATCGGCACCTGCAGCACGATTCCGGTATCGGGACACACGGGCAAAAACGGGCTATAGGTCGCCTGACGTTCCGCGCCCAATGTCGGCAAGATCACGTTGATCACCGCCTCGTATTTTTCGAGCACTTTTAGCAATACATCGTCAAACTCACCGGCCGCGTAACATTCGCTGGAGCTTTTGAACTCATATTCGAAACCAAATTCGTCGAGAAAGGATTTCAGCCGCGCGTTGTTGTGATGGCCGAAACTTTCGTGCGTGCCGAACGGATCGGGAATCTTGGTCAGCGGTTTACCGAGATGCTCGGCGACCATCTCCTTGTTCGGGATGTTGACGGGCACTTTGCGCAGGCCGTCCATATCATCGGAAAACGCAAAGAGGCGCGTCGGGATGTCGGTCAGCAGCGAAAACGCATGACGCACCATGGACGTGCGCGCAACCTCGCCGAAGGTGCCGATGTGCGGCAGGCCCGAGGGGCCGTAACCGGTTTCGAACAAAACGTACCCCTTCTCCGGAGTTTCTTCTTTGAGGTGCTTTAATACCGCACGGGCTTCGGCAAACGGCCACGCGTTGGCATGTGAAGCAAAATCACGCAAGTCAGTCATTCATGGTCCTTATTTCTTCCAAATCGGTTTACCGGAACCCGGTAAGCCGTATTGCTGCCACTTTCGGGTCACTTCCTCAATTATATTATCGCTCATACGAATCTTGCGCCCCCAGTCGCGTTTCGTCTCGGGCGGTAATTTGGCAGTCGCATCGATCCCCATTTTCGAACCAAGCCCGGATTCGGGCGAGGCAAAATCCAGATAATCAATCGGCGTGTTTTCGATCATGGTTACATCGCGCGCCGGGTCGACATTGGTCGAAATCGCCCATATCACATCATTCCAATCCCGCGCGTTAATATCATCGTCTACCACGATGACAAACTTGGTGTACATGAACTGACGCAGATACGACCATACCGCCATCATGATCCGCTTGGCATGACCCGGGTAGGCTTTCTTAATCGATACAACGGCGACGCGGTAGGAGCATGCCTCGGGCGGTAGCCAAAAATCTATGATCTCAGGAAATTGCTGTGTCAGCAGCGGCACGAATACATCATTGAGCGCTTCGCCCAACACGGACGGCTCATCCGGCGGACGGCCCGTGAACGTGGAGAGATAAATGGGCTCCTTGCGCATAGTGATCGCGGACACCGTAAACACAGGAAACGGCTCGATGGCGTTATAGTATCCCGTGTGATCGCCATACGGCCCTTCATCGCCATACTCTTCGAGCGACACATGCCCTTCGATCACGATCTCGGCTTCGGCCGGCACTTGTAGCGGGATTGTTTTACAATCAACGAGCGCTACTTTTTCACCGCGCAACAGACCGGCGAATTGATATTCGGATAAAGTATCGGGCACCGGTGCGACGGCGGCAATGATGGCACCGGGATCGGCCCCGATGACGGCGGCGGCGGGAATGGGCTCGTTATTCACTTCCTTCCAACGAGCATGGTGCTGCGCCCCACCTCGGTGCTTCAACCAGCGCATGTAGGTTTTGTTTTTGCCGACAATTTGCATGCGGTATATGCCGAGATTGAAAACATCCCGTTTATCGCCACCCGCTTGCCCCGCTTGCGGGCCTTGCGTCACCACCAACGGCCAAGTGATGACCGGCGCGGGCTCGTCCGGCCAGCAGCTTTGGATCGGCAACGTGTTGAGATCGATGTCACCCCCGGTCAAAACGACTTCCTGACACGGCGCACTCGAAACGGTTTTCGGCTTCATCGCCATGACGGTTTTTAGCATCGGCAGCATGGCGAAGGCTTCTTTCCAACCGCCGGGCGGTTCGGGCTGACGCAAAAACGCCAATGTTTCACCGAGGGCTTTTAATGCGTCCGGCTTTTTATCCATGCCGGCTGCAACGCGATCTACCGTGCCGAACAGATTGACCAGTACCGGCATCGAGGAACTTTGACCATTGGCACACGTGACATTTTCAAAAAGTACCGCGGGGCCTTTTTCGGCCAACAGGCGTGTTTGGATTTCCGTCATCTCTAGCACCGAGGATACGGGTTCGGTAACACGCACCAATTGGCCGTCACGCTCGAGCCGGTCGATAAAATCTCGTAAAGAACGGTACGCCATCGCAGAAACTTCACTCACAATACCTTGAGGCGCCCTTTAGAGCCCGAAGTCCATCTTACCGTCAAGCCCGTTACCCCCGATCAGGGCCTGAAAAGCATCAGAAAATCATAGGGTTTTGCCTGGTTCCGGGATGAAACACCGCATCTCGATGTCCATCAAGGCCATCGCCCACATTGTCTTAACGCGCGAAGACCGGTACTCTTCCGCGGGCGTCTTCAGGGAATATCACGCCAAAAAGACCGCCGATCGGACCCTCTTCAACACCATAACGATCAACCGACGAACCAAGCTATAGGGAAAAGATGGCCAAAAAGAAAACAGCGAAAAAGCCGGCAAAAAAATCCGCGAAAAAAACGAAAACACCGGTCAAGAAGGCGGCACGAAAATCGTCTAAAAATCCGGCGTCGCAAAT
>CALINB010000039.1 GCA_938045325.1 uncultured Rhodospirillales bacterium
CGATGTGCATGGGCACGCGCCAGTTCACCGGTTACCCATCGGCTGTGGCGGGTTCGTGTCGCGATTTTACCATCAAGAGACGTCGCGAGTTTTAACGTCATCATTGGCCGACTGTTTTTGATTCGATACATAAATCCCAGGTTCAAGTCATTTGCAGTTTGGTTACAAATATTTATTTCCGTTTTAATGCCGGCTTCTTTGAGTTTTTCATAACCGCTTCCGGCGACACGTGGATCCGGGTCTTTTGTAGCAATGACGACACGTGCGATTCCCGCTTTAATGAGTGCTTCCGTGCAAGGGCCGGTTTCACCTTGATGATTACAAGGCTCTAAGCTGACGAATGCCGTTGCTCCGTTGGCGTCAACGCCAGCTTGGCGAAGGGCTTCCGTTTCGGCATGAGGCCGTCCGCCGGTTTGAGTCCACCCGCGGCCAACAACGCGTCCACCTTGATCCTCACGCACCAGTACACAGCCCACGGCCGGGTTCGGCCATACCGTGCCTAAGCCCCGTCTGGCCAGCCTTAAAGCCGTTTGCATATTTGAGACGTCGAGAGGATTCCTATTCCTCGCCACCCAACTTACCTATGAACTCCTCGAAGTCACGGGCTTCGTGGAAGTTGCGATAAACCGATGCAAAGCGGACATAGGCCACTTGGTCGAGATCGGCAAGATGGTCCATGACCATCTCACCAACGACTTTCGTCGGTATTTCGTTTTCGCCTAATGTTTCAAGGCGCCGCTGGATACTGTTGACGACACGTTCAATCCGGTCTTCTTCGACCGGGCGTTTGCGCAAGGCAATTTTTAACGAGCGTAATAATTTTTCCCGATCGAACGGCGTTTTGTCACCATTATTTTTAACGACGGTCAGCTCGCGTAACTGGACACGTTCGAATGTTGTCCAACGCGCACCGCAAGCGGGACAATTGCGCCGCCGCCGAATAGCCGTGTTATCCTCGGTTGGCCGCGAGTCTTTTACTTGCGTATCGTCATGACCACAAAATGGACATCGCATAATTTATCTCCCCTTCCCAGGTTGAGTCTGTTCTTTCCCCAAAGAATGTTAATCCGAATAAATCGGGAAGCGCGCACATAGTGCCAGGACTTCATCCCGAACTTCTGCTTCAACTTTACCGTTATCGTCCGGGTTAGCGGCTAACCCTTCGAGAACCTTGGCTATTAATTCCCCGACGTGGCGGAATTCACCGGGGCCGAAACCGCGGGTCGTCCCGGCCGGTGTGCCCAGGCGGATGCCGGATGTTACGGTTGGTTTCTCAGGATCAAACGGAATTCCGTTTTTGTTACACGTGATGTGGGCGCGTTCCAAACTGGCTTCGGCAATTTTACCTGTCAGTTTTTTCGGCCGGAGATCAACCAAAAGCAAATGGGTATCCGTTCCGCCCGCAACGACATTAAATCCGCTCTCAAGCATGACCGAAGCCAATACTTTCGCATTTTCAGCAACGGCTTGAGCGTAGGCTTTGAACTCGGGCTGCAAGGCTTCTTTAAAGGCCACCGCTTTTGCGGCAATGACATGCATTAAGGGGCCGCCCTGAAATCCGGGGAAAATCGCGGAATTAATTTTTTTGGCGAGCGCTTCATCATTGGTGAGGATCATGCCGCCGCGCGGGCCGCGCAGTGTCTTGTGCGTCGTTGTTGTGACAATGTCGGCATGGGGAAACGGATCAGGATGAATTTTTGCGGCAACAAGGCCGGAAAAGTGCGCCATATCGACGACGAATATAGCCCCGACGGAATTGGCAATTTCGCGAAAACGGGCAAAATCGATAATCCGCGGATACGCCGAACCGCCGGCAACAATGACATTCGGTTTGTGTTCCTTTGCCATTTTCTCAAGTTCGTCGTAGTCGATTTGTTGGGTTTCTTCGCTCACGCCGTATTGCACGGAATGAAACCATTTACCGGATATGGATGGGGCGGCACCATGGGTGAGATGGCCACCGGCGGCTAATGACATGCCCATCAGCGTATCACCGGGTTTCATCGTCGCAGCATAAACGGCAGCGTTGGCTTGAGAGCCCGAATGAGGCTGAACATTGGCAAACGAACAGCCGAACAATAGTTTTGCCCGCTCGATCGCAAGATCTTCGGCTACGTCGACGAATTCACAACCACCATAATACCGCCGGCCGGGATAACCTTCGGCATATTTGTTGGTCATGATCCCGCCTTGGGCTTCGAGGACGGCACGAGAGACAATATTCTCGGATGCAATGAGTTCAATCTGTGTTTGCTGACGCGTTAATTCATCCTGAATACTTTTCGCGATTTCAGGATCGATGGTTTCCAGGGATTCACCGAAAAACCGGCTGTGAAAATCTGTCGGATATGGACTTTGTGCTACAGACATCGGGTTGTGGGTCGCTCCTGTCTTGCTTACGTGGTGGTATTGGGGTTGGAAAGCTTTTCGACGCGCCGGGCGTGCCGTCCACCTTCAAATTCAGTTTTGAGAAAAATTCTGAGGCAGTCGAGTGCGACTTCAGGGCCGATCATACGGCCACCGAAACAAATAACGTTGGCATTGTTGTGTAATCGACACATGCGCGCACCAAGTGCATCATGAACCAGTGCAGCACGAATTGTCAGATGACGATTGGCAGCGATCGATATTCCGATACCGCTGCCGCAAACGAGGACGCCCTGCTCGGCCCTTCCATCATTGATCGCGGATGCCAGCGCATAAGCGAAATCCGGATAATCGACGGAATCGCGGCCATTTGTGCCAAGATCAAGGACGCTATAACCCAGCGTCTCCAACTCGTCGCAAAGTATCGACTTTAAATCATAACCCGCGTGATCGCAGGCGACAGCAATGGGTTTTTTTAGCATGTGCGTGGTGTTTTCAATTGTCCTGGGTCTCGATTAGATACCATATGTCGGACTCGCCTGCCAAGCGAACACAACTTATCGGAGGCCATTCTTTTTTAGAAAATAGCTGATTTAGGTCGCAAAACCGGATTTATGACGGATTTTCAGCCATATCGATAAATTTTAGGTTGTTTTAGGAAAGAGGCCGGCAGCGCTTATGCTGACGACCAGCCAGATTTCTTCGCGATCACATATTTTAATTTTCGGATCGCCATGTTCTTCAACACGCTTTCGGAGTACCGGGCGGCCCCAACCATGGTGATCTCAACATTACTGTCAGGATCAAGCGCGCAAACCCGAACCGAGTTCCCTTCACGGTAAAACTCGAACAAGACTTCACGTAATTGCACGTCTTCAGGGGCGATGACCATTATAACAGTTCCCATTTGCGCTCATTGAATTATGCGCGAGCCGGTTAAGGAAACAATAAAGAAGCACTCATTTCGGCAGATCGAGATCATCGTTATTGATCGGCTTAAAACATGCCGCGACGGCGTCATCAGACACTTGGTTTAAGTCTGCCGGGTCCCATTTTGGTCGGTTGTCTTTATCGATCAAAACGGCTCGAACACCTTCATAAAAATCAGGCCGCTCGATGAGATGACGGGCGATCCGGTAGTCTAAAATCAATGATTCACGAGGTGTTAGTTCATTATTTTTCAATAACTTATAGGTTAACTTTAAACTAAAAGGTGCGTTTTGGTTCAACAGATTTAGCGTTTCTGCAGACCAAGGAGACGAGGAAGAATTCAAACATTCGATAACCCCTTTCAACGTATCGGCGGCAAAGCACTGATCGATCTCAGCTTGATGCGTTTCAAGCTCAGATGGACCAATGTCCAGCCGATAGGAGTGGATGACGTCATCGATGCTCTTGCCGGAAATGATTTCAGTACAAATCGTGTTCAATGCCGTGGCAGGAACGCAGGCATCGGCCAATTTAGCATAAAGGATGTCGGCCGTTGTGATCCGGCGTCCCGTCAAGCCAAGATAAAGCCCGGTCAGCCCAGGTGTTTTCGACAGAAAATAGGATGCGCCAATATCGGGAAAATATCCGATGCACGTTTCCGGCATGGCTAAAATCGTCTTCTCGGTCACAATCCGGTGCGATCCATGAACGGAAACACCGCATCCCCCGCCAAAAACAAACCCATCCATCAATGCAATATAGGGTTTGGGAAAAGTGGCGATCCGGTAATTGACGGAATATTCGAGGCGGAAAAGTTCCTGAATGAAGGCTTGATCTCCACGTTGGTGGGCATCGTAAATCGAGCGAATATCGCCACCGGCGCAAAAGGCTTTATCACTACCCCGGATGATCACCTGATGGATCTGCTGATCATGGGCCCATTCTCCCAGACACGCCTGAAAGCCTTGGAGCATGCTGATACTGAGGGCATTCAAGGCTTTCGGCCGGTTTAGGGTGATTAAACCGGTGTGGCCCTGCACTTCAGTTAAAAGATCGGGTTCTTTCGTCATTAGGCCTCAAGGTGTATAGAGCCTTGTAATTATGATCAATAAATTCCAGGGGACTGAGCCGTGACGATCGACAGTAAAAATCCTGAAACCATCGTATTACATACGGGGCATCGCTGTGATGAGACCACGGGTTCCGTCGCCGTGCCGATCCATCAAACGACGTCTTACCAATTTAACGACACAGAACACGCGGAAAACCTGTTTGCCTTGAAAGAATTCGGCAATATTTACACCCGCATCATGAACCCGACGACCGATGTGCTTGAAAAGCGCATTGCCGCTCTCGAAGGCGGTGTAGCGGGACTAGCCGTCAGTTCGGGGCAAGCCGCCTCTACGTATTCGATCCTCAACATCGCCCGTGCCGGTGATAACTTTGTTTCATCGACCGACCTTTACGGCGGGACCTGGAATCTGTTCAACAACACGATGATGAACGATTTGGGGATCGAGGTTCGGTTTGTCGACCCAAGCGATCCGCAAAATTTCTTGCGCGCGACGGATGAAAAAACCCGCTGTTATTACGCAGAAACTCTGCCAAACCCGAAACTTAACGTCTTTCCCATTCAAGAAGTTGCCGATATCGGGCGCCGGAAAGGCGTTCCGTTGATCATGGACAATACCGCCTGCCCGATTTTGTGCCGGCCCATCGATCATGGTGCCGCCATCGTCGTTTACTCGACGACGAAATATATCGGCGGCCATGGGACTTCCATCGGCGGCATGATTGTCGATGGCGGTAATTTTGATTGGGAAAAGCATAAGAAACGTTTCCCGACCCTGAATGAACCGGACCCCAGTTACCATGGTGCCGTTTGGACCGAAGCGGTCAAGCCATTGGGGCCGATTGCCTACATCATTCGCGCCCGTGTCATCTTACTGCGCGACCTCGGTGCATGCATGAGCCCCATGAACGCTTTTCAATTCATTCAAGGGTTGGAAACGCTGCCTTTGCGCATGCGGGCCCACTGCGAGAATGCGCAAAAAGTCGCCGAATATCTCAAAACCCACAACAAAGTATCGAATGTGATTTTTGCCGGTTTCAGCGAAGGGGAAATGAAACGGCGGGCGGATTTGTACCTGAATAACGGCTATGGAGCCTTGGTCGGTTTCGAATTGAAGGGCGGCAAGGAGGCCGGCCGGAAATTTATCGATGCCTTGGAGATGTTTTATCATGTCGCCAACATCGGTGATGCTCGCTCACTCGCTATTCATCCTGCATCGACGACACACTCGCAATTAACACCGGAAGAGCAGATTTCAACGGGCGTGACGGAAGGCTATGTCCGCCTTTCCATCGGGATCGAGTATATTGATGATATACTCGCAGACCTGAAACAGGCTTTGGACGCTGCGTAGTGAGATCAGGATGAACGTATTTTGCTCAACCTCGAATATTTTTTCCGCCCTTCGGCAAGCTCAGGGTGAGTCCCTCATGCTGAGCGTGACGAAGTATTCGGGCCGATTAAAATTTTTGATGAAGGTTTGGTGCCAATGACGCCTCGCCTTTCACAACCGGTTGGCGCCTATCCGCGAACGCGATTGCGCCGTAATCGCCGCACACCGTGGCTCCGACGCATGGTCCGGGAACATTCCCTGTCTGTCGATGATCTTATTTGGCCGGTGTTTGTCATAGAAGGCGATAATGAACGCGCGCCGATTTCTTCCATGCCCGATGTTTATCGGCTGACGATTGATCATCTCGTTAAAGATGTCTCCAAGGCACATGACCTTGGCATTCCGGCCATCGCGTTATTTCCGTACGTCAATCCGTCGTTAAAAACACCCGAGGCACACGAAGCGTTTAATCCGGACAATCTTGTCTGCCGGGCCATTCGTGCCGTTAAAGATAAAGTGCCGGATATTGGAATTATATGTGATGTCGCGCTGGATCCGTTTAATTCTGATGGCCATGACGGAATCGTCAGCGACGGTGTCATCTTAAATGACCAGACGATTGATGTTTTGTGCAAACAGGCCATCGTTCAGGCCCAGGCCGGCTGTGATATCATCGCGCCATCGGACATGATGGATGGCCGAGTCCGCCATATTCGCGACGCGCTCGATGGTGATGGTCATCAAGATGTCGCAATTATGTCTTATGCTGCTAAATACGCTTCCGTGTTTTACGGACCTTTCCGTGATGCCGTCGGCTCAAAGGGCGCACTCAAAGGTGATAAGAAAACCTACCAAATGGATCCCGCCAATACCGATGAAGCCTTACGTGAAGTTGCCCTCGATATTGAGGAAGGCGCGGATATGGTAATGGTAAAACCGGGCCTGCCCTATCTCGATGTCGTTTATCGCGTTAAAGAGGCATTTAATATGCCGACATTCGTCTATCACATCAGTGGTGAGTACGCGATGATCAAGGCCGCCGGGCAAAACGGTTGGCTCGATTATGACCAGGCCTTTATGGAAGTCCTGCTTGGTTTTAAGCGTGCCGGTGCAGACGGCATTATTACCTATACGGCTATCGAAGCCGCTGAACGATTACAGAAACAATAGAAGTCTTTAATGAAGAAGATGGTGCGGCGGGGTTTTTTTATTTTTGTAAGCCTCGTGTCGATTTGTATCGCCGTTTTATTGATTTGGGTGTCCCCTTTTCTTCATCTGCGTGACGGTACGGTCAAGATTCCGGGTTTGCAGGCCCCCGTTGAACTTATTCGCGATCAACACGGCGTCCCTCATATTAAAGCCAACAATATATTCGATGCCTATACCGCGCTGGGTTACATGCACGCCCGCGACCGCTTTTGGCAAATGGAAGCAACCCGGCGGCTTGGTGCCGGCACATTAGCCGAAATTGTTGGCAAATCGGCCGTTCGCTCTGACATGATGATGCGCACCCTCGGTTTGGAACGGTTAGCTAATCAGCAATGGGCCTTGCTCGAAGCGCCGGTTCAAAAATCCTTGCGCGCCTACGCCAAGGGCGTGAATGTCTGGTTAAAAAGCCATCGCGGGGCCCTATCACCTGAATTTGTCATTTTCGGTTTTAAACCTGGGTCCTGGAGGCCCGTCGACTCGCTCATATGGGGCAAGCTGATGGGCCTGCGGCTGACGCGAAATTGGCGCCGTGAATTACAGCGTTACCAGCTCCTAAGCACATTACCGCTTAAAAAGATCCGCGATTTATGGCCATCGATGCCGCCCGGCGATCCTGTGAGCATTCAAACAAGCATGATGGGCTTAAACAAAACATTGGATCAGTCGTTTGCCTATTTAGATAAACTGATCGGCCCTTTCAGCGAAGCGTCCAATGCCTGGGCCATTGCCGGGCGTCATACAAAATCCGGCAAACCGATC
>CALINB010000040.1 GCA_938045325.1 uncultured Rhodospirillales bacterium
AATGGTGATCAGTAACACTGATACAAAATCAGCCGTTCCTTTTTGAAGAGTCATGACAAACCCGATTGCTGGTTAAACAAACAAAGACTTTATCTTGAACATATGAGTGATAAAGAAACCACCCGGTTGGTTCGCAGAGAATACTACGGCCTACCGGGTGGTTCAATCTTTGGTCATCTCTTGACGCATCATTTTAGCGTTCAAGAAATAGAAACGATCGTGATTAGCTTCCCGCTTTCAGGATGCCCAACTTGATCATCAGTTTCCGGGTCGCTTTTTTACCGGCGCCGAACTCTTTATTGAGCTCCTTAGTATTGTCGTTATAGCCCGGAATCACGTGCGGCTGTTTGCTCAAATATTTTTTATAAGCTTCTGTTCCTCGAAGCTTGCTCAAAGAGCCCTTCAACGTTTTCATGGCCTCTTTCGGCGTACCTTTCCGGACCATGAAGCCTTGGAATTGGTGCGGGATCTTGTAGTTGATTCCAAGATCAGACGGCACTGGAACGTCTTTCCAAAGCGGGTCATCCAGGCGCTTCTCATTGAGAAGCAGTAACGCCCGGGCTTTGCCGGCTTTAATATGAGAATTCCACTTGCCGGGCTGAGCAAAACCGATGATGAGGTGCTTACCAATAACGTCCTTCACGACGTCACCCGTACCTTTGTACGGCACAAACCGAACTTTGATGCCGGCAGTCTTGTGAATGAGTTCTTGGTGACGATGGTGGACAGAACCGATTTTGTTACTGCCCATAGCATATTTAAACGGCGCTTTTTTTGCCGCTTTAATCCAGTCCTTGTACGTTTTCCAAGGGCTGTCAGCATGCACGGCAATAGCATAGAGATGCTGTTCCATGACCGCGAGGATATCAAAGTCTTTTTCGCTGTACTTAAAATGCGGCAGGTTGAAATAACCCGTAAAGCTCGCACTGATGTGCAACAGTGTATGGCCGTCGTTCGGTTTATTCGCAACATAAACAACAGGCTCATGGTTGGAGCCACCGCTCTTGAACTGAACCTTAACTGGGTTTTTCAAATCTTTGCGAAGATGATCCGCAACCAAGTGACACCAAACCGCAGCACCGGAACCCGGCGATGTGGCGCAAATGAAATCAATCGGTTTGCTTGGAAATTTCGCAGCCGCCGGACCAACGAGTCCCAACGACAAAATGCCAGCAAATGCAGACATAAGGGTAACTTTGCTTAGAGTACGCATGTAAACCTCCCGTTTTCTCTTAAGCTCATTATTCAAATTTCGCCCCAGGGCTAAATCCCTGGAAAAACTTACCTTTGTTGTATCCGCCCCCTCCCCGGGTTGGCAACTCATATTTGCCCTCAATTTCCCGGGGAAAGCGCATTTTTCCTACTTTTTCGGGCCGAATCCCTTCTCGAAATGGGGCCCGCTCATGGTGCCGTCGATGGCTTTACCGATGATTCCGTGGGATAAATCCTTCATGGCAATAAATATGACATCCTCTTTGCTGGTTGAAACCATCGTATGAGGCGCATTTGCCGGGACGTATATCAACGTGCCAGCCGGAGCCAGCGATTTTTTCCCGTTAATCACACACCGGAGGGTGCCCTGAACCACGAAGTTGAACTGCTCGTTGGGGTGCGAGTGCATCCGCGAGCCAGTTCCACGGGGCTTGCGAATGTAGCCGATGAGCATCCGCTCACCCTCGACAACACCGCCGTGAGACGTGGAATAACCTGTCCCCGCCGGAACTTTCTTAAGCTTGGCGAAGGGGAAATAATATTTACCGCGGCCGGCTTTAACTGCACCTTCGGTTTTCGTCTTACGGGACGATTTTTTCTTCGCGGCTTTCCGCTTTGCCGGTTTTTTCTTAGCAGTCTTTTTTGCTGTTTTTCTTTTTGCCGGTTTACGGGCCGTTTTCTTCTTAGCCGGTTTTCTTTTTACGGAACGCTTTGCCGTTTTTTTAGCAACTTTTCTCTTCGACTTTTTCACCACTGTTTTTCTTTTTCTCGTCGTCTTTTTCGCTCGTTTTGCCACGGGTATTTTCTCCTTTAGAGTGGTTTATTTCAAAAAAGGCTATCGGTTCATTAAGTGAACCGTCATTGCATTACACTTTACTCGAAACGGTTTCGACACTCAAATTTTAAGATCACCTAAAATGGCGAACTTAAATTGACAGATTCATCCTTTCAGGGTTTGTATGAATTTATGGAAAACCTCGCAGAAATTGAAAAGATTGAAACCGATGTCTTGATCATCGGCGCCGGTGTTGCCGGTATGATATCGGCGGAAGGTGCGATACGTTGCGGCATCGTGCCTTCCGTAATTACGAAAGGGACATATGCTTCTGGCAGTTCATCTATGGCCCGCGGTGGTCATTCTATTGCGATCGGCCATTCGAACCCGGACGATAACCCTGAAATTTTTTTCGAAGACACCCTCAAGGGTGGCTATGGGCTTAACAACCCAAGGCTCGCAAAAATCATGTGCGAGGAAGCCACGGACCGGACATTAGAACTTGATGCCTGGGGCCTCGGTTTAGCCAGAACCGAAGATGGCCGCTACGATCAAAAGCAAGGCGCCTATCCCCATCGGTTTGCCCGTCTCGTCCATTGTGGCCGCTTGATGGGAAAGCCCCTCATGGCGGCGCTTTCCAAAAAAACCAAAGGTGATGGTGTCGATCCACTTCAGCATGTGATGCTTGTCGATCTGCTGAAGGATGGCGATCGCGTTGTTGGCGCGTGGGGCTTTCGATATCGCGAAGGGGTTCCCATCGTTATTCACGCCCGCTCAACGGTTCTAACGACGGGCGGTGCGCCGCAAATTCATGAACTCAACGATTCTCCGCCGACGATCACCGGCGACGGCTACGCCATGGCACTGCAAGCCGGTGCTGAACTGATCGACATGGAATTCATCGACTATCAGATGATTACGGCAGCCCCACCAAAACTTGCCGGGTATCCACCCCACGCCAGCGGCTTTCTCAATGAGGGCGGATATTTAATCAACAAAGACGGCGAGCGGTTCATGGCCAAGTACGATCCCGACAAAATGGAACGCTCAACACGTTCCCTTTTGAACCGGGCCGTTGCCATGGAACTTTTCGAGGGCCGTGGAACCGAAAACAATGCCGTCTGTGTCGACATTCGCCATGTCTTTGAAGAAGCAAACCATGGAGCCTCCGGCGATATTATCGCCATGTTCAAAAAAAGCGGCGTGGATATGGAAAACGGATTCCTGGAAGTAACCAGTGGCCCGCACACCTATCTCGGCGGTGTACGCATTGATGAATGGGGCCGCACATCTGTACCGGGACTATATGCGGGCGGTGAAGCCGCTGGCGGCATTCATGGCGCCAACCGGCTCGGCGGTGCCGCGCTGATCGATAGTTACGTCTTCGGATTTCGCTCGGGTATTACCGCGGCATGCGAAAGCCGCGAAACAGACCAGCCTGACCCGAACAGTGGCGGATGGCAATCTATCATGGAAGACTTTGCCGAACGCTATCACCGAAAAGAAACCTCGCTTACGGTTGACGATTGGAGACGCGAAATCCAAACAGAGATCGTTAAAAATATCGGCCAAGTCCGAAGTGCGGACAGGCTTCAGCAAGGACTGGACCGACTTGACGAATTAGAAAAATCATTTGATGAAATCGGCGTTAGCGGAGATACCGTTCGTGAACGATGTGACAATCTCCGCAAAATTTATGAAACCCAAAAACTGATTCAAGTCGCACGGATGCTCGGCACCGCCGCATTGCATAGGGAAGAAAGCCGGGGCGGCCATTTCCGGGTTGATTTCCCAGAACAAGATGATGAAAATTTTCTCGGCAACATTGTGCTGAGAGCTGAAAACGGTGGCATTCAACACGAGCTTCGACCGGTACCGAGCTTAACTGATGAGGCACCCCTGCCCCCCGGCGTCATTCCGACACAGGCTAAGGTCGCGTAACGCCAATCAGTGAATTTCAGGTTCCGGTGTCGGCGCACCCGCTTCGAGATAATCAAAATCACACCCCTGATCCGCTTGGCCGATATGATCCAAGAACATCTTGGTGTAACCACGCTCATAAACAGGGGCTGGTTTTTTCCATTTCGCCCGGCGCGCTTCTAGTTCTTTATCGGATATATCGAGGTGAATGCGGCGCTGATCAACATCGACCTCAATAAAATCGCCTGTCTCGACAAACGCCAGTGGTCCGCCGATGTGTGACTCCGGTGCAACATGCAGAATACAAGCACCGTAACTGGTACCGCTCATGCGCGAGTCCGAGATCCGCAGCATGTCGCGCACGCCTTGCTTCAGTAATTTCTTCGGAATTGGCATCATGCCCCATTCCGGCATGCCCGGACCGCCTTGCGGACCGGCTTTTTGCAGGACCAAAACCGAGTCTTCCGTAACTTCAAGATCGTCGCGATCAATTTCAGCCGCCATGTGGTTATAGTCACGAAACACAAGCGCCGGGCCTCTGTGTTTCAGGTATTTTTGATCGGCGGCAGCGGGCTTCATCACACAACCATCCGGCGCCAGATTGCCGTAAAGCACCGCCGTCGCCCCTTCGGCATAAATCGGATCGCTTAAAGGGTGAATCACATCGGACCGGTGAACTTTTGCAGTCTTGATATCTTCGCCTAACGTTTGGCCGCTGACAGTTTTGCACGAAAGTTTCAATAGGCTTTTTATTTCACTTAACACGGCGGGTAGGCCGCCTGCCGCGTGGAACTCTTCCATGAGAAACTCACCCGACGGCTTGATATTCGCAATGACCGGTGTCGTGCGCGAAATTTCATCGAAACGCTTTAGGGACATCTGCAAGCCGGCACGCCGGGCCATCGCAATGATATGTATGATAGCGTTTGTCGAACCGCCAAGCGCCATGTGAACGGCAATACCGTTATCGAATGAATCCTGCGTCAAGATGTCGCTTGGCTTGAGGTCTTCCCAAACCATATCGACGATACGCCGGCCGGATTCCGTAGCCATGCGTTTATGACTTGAATCCGGCGCCGGGATAGAAGAAGCGCCCGTTAACGTCAGGCCGATTGTTTCCGTCACCGCCGTCATTGTCGATGCTGTCCCCATGACCTGACAATGGCCGTACGAGCGTGCAATACCGCTTTCGATATCCTCCCAATCTTTTTCCGTGATATTGCCGGCACGAAGTTCGGCCCAATATTTCCAGGTACTGGTCCCCATACCCAGGGCTTCACCACGCCATTGACCGCCGAGCATGGGGCCCGCTGGCACAAAGATGGCTGGCAAATTCATGCTTAACGCGCCCATCACAAGCCCAGGCGTTGTTTTATCGCATCCACCAAGCAAAACAGCGCCGTCAACCGGGTGCGAGCGCAATAATTCTTCCGTCTCCATCGCCAAAAAATTTCGGTAGAGCATCGTCGTTGGTTTAACGAAAGGCTCAGATAATGAAATCGCCGGCAGTTCGATTGGAAACCCGCCAGCCTGAAGAACGCCTTTTTTAACTTCTTCCGCCCGCTGGCGGAGGTGGGTATGACAAGGGTTGATGTCGCTCCAAGTATTGATAATCCCGATCACCGGTTTACCGATAAAATCGTCGCGATCATGGCCGATTTGCTTCAAACGCGCCCGGTGCGCAAAGGAACGCAGGTCGGTCGCGCCGAACCATCGATGGCTCCGTAAATCTTCCGGCTTCATTTTTAGTTTCTTTTTAGGCATTCTCATTCCGTCGACTGGTTGAATTAGCTAAAACTAAGCATAATGCCTAAACATTTGACAGAACAACAGATCACTCGTTACCGCGCCGATGGATTTCTCCATCCCTTTGAAGCTTTTTCTTCGGCGCAGGCAGCGAAATACCGCGATCATATCGATGCCTATGAAAAGCAAATCGGCGGTTCAGCGATGGGCTTCAAAGGTAAGTATCGCGCTAATCCTCATTTGTTGTGTCCATGGGCCGACACGTTGGTTCGTTTGCCATCCATTGTCGATCTGGTTGAGGACCTGATCGGTCCCGACATTCTCTTATTTTCAAGCCGGTTTTTTATCAAAGAGCCCCACTCACCCGAAAATGCCGCATGGCATCAGGATGCGCCCTATATCGGCCTCAGGCCCTATGATGCCGTTTACGCCTGGGTAGCGATTTCTGATGTTCCCTTAGAAAGTGGGCCGCTGGAGTTGTTGAAAGGCAGTCATATTCGCGGCTTCCTCGATCATAAAGCCAACATGGTGGAACATAGTCTCACGGCAAGCGGCCAAGCCATCGTCGATAAAATCGATATGAGCGCACGCGAAACGGTTGTTTTAAAAGCTGGCCAGTTTTCTTTTCACCACACCTGCTGTGCCCATCAATCGGGTGCGAACAATTCAGACATCCGCCGTATCGGAATCGCTTTAAATTACATACCGACACATGTCCGTCATTATGGCCCCGGCCCCATGCCGGCTACGTTGATTCGCGGTGAGGACACATACAGACATTTTGATCTTAAGCCGTCGCCGAAGACGAATTTCGATGATGAGGCCGTTGCCTGCCACGCCCAGGCTTTTGAAATCTGGAACCGAAATTATTTTGAACAAATGCGCCGGGCTGATGCCCACGATACGCCCTCTTCACCGGGCGCGGCCGTTCCCGCATAATATTTAAAGCCAAAATTGCCCTAAAAACCCGAAGAATTAAGGGTTTTTTTGCCTCTATGGCCGTTGCGGCCCCCCGAGCCATTGTTTATAGTGACCGCAAATTTCCAAGGCAGAAAACAAAATCCACCTGCCCACATAAACAAAGGTTTTTTTATCCCCCTGAGGGGATCCAGTTGGAGGAAGTGATCGGATGAAGCCGGTCCGTTCTGTCGAGCGCGCAATCGCTATTTTATTCCTGGTTGTTCAAAGCGACCGGCCGATGGGGCTTTCTGAAATTAGCCGGACCATCGGCCTCGACAAGGCAACGTCGCTGCGGCTTCTGTCCACATTGGCCTCGGCCAAACTTGTCCAACAGGACGCGATTACGCGACGGTATATGCCTGGAGCCAATATCTCGAGGTTATACAGTTCTTGGCGAAGCGATCTCCGGCATATCAGCCGGCCGCATTTGGAGCCGCTTTTACGCCAAGTTCAGGAATCTGTTTGTCTGGTTTGTCCGCGCGGCACCGAACGGGTCACAATTGAAGCAATTGCCGCCTCCCATGAACTCTGCGTTGTCCCGGCCATTGGGAGCGCCGTGCCGATTTACGCCGGCGCATCGGGCCAAGTTCTTATGGCCTACTTGCCGGAGTCCGAGCGGGAACGCATTATCAAGGCGACAAACTTGCACCCGGTCGTTCCGGGATCGGGTTCGGATCGAAAATCATATCTTGCGAAACTTGAAAAAGTCCGTAACCAGGGCTTTGCTTACAGCATTGGCGATGTAACGCCGGGCGGCTCCGCTATATCAGCGCCGGTGTTTGACTCCGATGCAAACATTGTTGCCACTGTTGTGGTTCGAGGACCGCAAACACGGCTTATGGAAAAAGAGCTAATTGCAATGGCGCCCCATGTGATAAAGACGGCCAGCGACATTAGTCAGGAATTAGGATATGGGCATTTGCAAAAAGCAGCGATGAGTTGATATCGATCGACGTTCCATACCATACAGTCCCCTATTTAAAATTCTGGATAACGAGGAAAAGACACCATGAAAATGACGACGGAAGAAGCATTTGTAAAAGTACTGCAAAGGCATGGTATCGAGCATGCTTTCGGCATTATCGGGTCGGCGATGATGCCGGTTTCCGATTTGTTTCCGAAAGCAGGTATTACGTTTTGGGACTGCGCGCATGAGTGCAATGCCGGAATGATGTCCGACGGCTTTACGCGCTCCAGCGGCAAAATGAGCATGATGATTGCGCAAAACGGCCCGGGCATTACGAACTTTGTGACACCGGTCAAAACTGCGTATTGGAATCACACCCCGCTTCTCCTCGTCACACCGCAAGCCGCGAATAAAACAATGGGCCAAGGCGGTTTCCAGGAAATTCCGCAAATGGCCGTGTTTGAAGACATGGTTTGTTATCAAGAAGAGGTTCTGGATCCGTCACGCGTCGCCGAAGTGCTCAATCGGGTAATTGAACAAGCATGGCGCGGCAGCGCACCGGCACAAATCAACGTACCGCGTGATTTTTGGACGCAGGTCATTGATATTGAGTTGCCCGAAACGATTAAAATCGAACCATCCGCCGGCGGCAGCGCTTCTATTAAGGAAGCTGCCAAAATACTGTCGGAAGCTAAGTTTCCCGTAATTTTGAACGGCGCGGGCGTTGTCTTAAGCGGCGGCATTCCCGCTTCGGCCGCCTTAGCTGAGAAACTGAGCGCACCGGTATGTTGTGGTTATCAGCACAACGACGCCTTCCCCGGCAGCCACCCGCTGTCCGTCGGCCCGCTTGGCTATAATGGATCAAAAGCGGCTATGGAGCTCATTTCCAAGGCCGACGTCGTATTGGCGTTAGGAACACGCCTGAACCCGTTTTCGACATTGCCCGGCTATGGAATTGATTATTGGCCGAAAGACGCCAAAGTCATTCAGGTTGATATGAACGCAGACCGGATTGGCCTCACGAAAAAAGTCACCGTTGCAATCCAGGGTGATGCTCGGTTGGTTGCCGAGCAGTTAGCCAAAAGTGTCGCGCCTACAGCCGATAAGAAATCGCGCGAAGACCGCGAGGCCTTAATCCATCAAACCCGTTCGGCCTGGCAACAGCAACTTTCTTCAATGGATCATGAAGACGACGATCCAGGCACGACATGGAATGAACGCTGCCGCAAACGCGAGCCCGAAAAAATGTCGGCGCGCATGGCCTGGCGGGCGATTCAAGCCGCCCTGCCGCAGGAAGCGATTATTTCATCCGATATCGGCAATAACTGCGCGATCGGCAATGCCTATCCGACCTTCGAAGAGGGCCGCAAATACCTCGCACCGGGCTTGTTCGGGCCATGTGGCTACGGCTTTCCGGCTATTCTGGGTGCGAAAATTGCATGTCCCGATACACCCGTCGTCGGATTTGCCGGTGATGGCGCATTTGGTATTTCCATGAATGAAATGACCGCCTGTGGCCGCGATCCGTGGCCGCCGATTACAATGGTCATTTTCCGCAACTACCAATGGGGTGCGGAAAAACGCAACACGACACTCTGGTTTGACGATAACTTCGTCGGTACCGAGCTCGATCTCGATGTCAAATATGCCGACATCGCCAAGGCCTGCGGAGTGAATGGCGTACAGGTCAGCACCATGGAAGAGTTGACCGAGCAACTGGCTAAAGCGATCGATGCGCAAATGAAGGATAAGAAAACAACCTTCCTGGAAGTCTTGTTAAATCAAGAACTCGGCGAGCCATTCCGGCGCGATGCCATGAAAAAACCGGTCACGGTTGCCGATATCGATCCTAAAGATATGCGGCCACAGCAAACGGCTTAAAGCTGTTACCGCTAAAAAAAGTAAAAGGCCGCGATCTGATCGCGGCCTTTTTTTTGTGTGTTATAATTTTTCTTAAAGAATGTCTTTGTTCACGACCAAACTGGGGTCGAGCTTGCCGTCGAATACGGCTAAGACATTCCGCGCACAAACTTCCGCCATACGCTGGCCACACTCGACGGTAAACGCACCGCAGTGCGGAGAAATGACAATATTATCGAGCTTAAACAGAGGGTTATTCGCCTCCGGCGGCTCAGGATCAAACACATCCAACGCCGCCGCAGCCAATTTGCCTGACGACAGGGCTTCACATAAATCACTTTCGTTGACCATGCCGCCTCGCGAGACGTTCACAATAAACGCGCCATCCTTCATGGTTGAAATTTCTTTTGCCGTGATCAAGTTTTCCGTTTCCGGTGTCTTCGGTACGTGGATGGAAACATAATCCGCATCCGGCAAAGCCTTGTGAAAGTCTTCAACCGGCTCGTAACCAGCTTTCTTCACATCTTCCGCCGACACAAACGGATCTGAAATAAGCACCGTCATACCGAATGCCGCACACCGCTGTGCAACCTCTCGACCAATACGTCCAAAACCGGCAACGAGAACTTTCTTATTTAAGAGTTCCGTTTGCGAAAACGAATCGCGGATTTTGAAATTTCCATCCCGGGTCGCATTGTCATAGGCGACGAGTTTTTTCGCCATCGCCAACATCATTGCAAGCGTATGCTCAGCAACAGCTGTTGCGTTCACGTTACCAACCAAAGCCAGGGGTATTTTTCGCGCCGTCAATGCATCAACATCGACCGCTTCATATCCGACGCCATGACGCGCCACAATTTTAAGGTTCGGCGCGGCATCGACAACCTCTTGGTTGATTTTCGTCATGCGTACGATGATGGCATCCGTTTCCGGAAGATGGTCGAAAATTTCCGGCACGTGCTCCGCTAATTCCGTAAATTCAACATCTGGTGCATCACGCAAAATTTGCAGCCCGGCATTGTGAATTTTGCCGAGCACAAGAACTTTTTTCATTAAGATTTCTCTCTTTCCGTTAGTGAATTAAAAACTAGCTGTCTTCGCCGGCGATAAAAGCACCGCTTTTTTTACCGTCGACGGCATCGCCGGCAACGTAATAACCAACATCTTTAGCTGCAAAATACACCGCATCTTCTTCATCGGTTGTCACGACGTAATGCTCTTCATTCGCCGGGATATGGATCAGCTGACCGGGACCCGCGATTCCTTCCTTATCGCCGACCTTGTATTTTACTTTTCCCTTCAATACGAGATTGAATTGCTCATTAGCATGGGTATGCAAACGAGATCCCGTTCCTTTCGGTTTATTAACAAGAACGACTTGAAGCTTCTTGCCGCGAACGGCTGCACCGATTGAAGA
>CALINB010000041.1 GCA_938045325.1 uncultured Rhodospirillales bacterium
CCGCGACCATGGGCTCCGAAGCCACTGCGGCCGCGGTTGGCCAGGCGGCGATCCGGCGCGATCCGATGGCGATGCTGCCGTTCTGCGGTTACAACATGGGCGAGTATTGGCGTCATTGGCTTGAAGTAGGCAAGACGCTGAAGAACCCGCCGCCGATCTTCCGGGTCAATTGGTTCCGCAAAGACGACAACGGCAAATTCATTTGGCCGGGTTTCGGCGAAAACATGCGTGTGTTGAAATGGATCGTTGACCGGGCCCGTGGCCGGGTCGACGGTGTGGAAAGCCCGTTCGGCGTTATGCCCCGATATGAGGATATTAATTGGACCGGTTTGGATTACGATCCGAAAACGTTCTATGAGCTCATGTCGGTTGACCGCGAAGAGGGCAAATCCGAAATCGAGGACCAAAAGAAACACTTCGACAAATTCGGCAAACGGTTGCCCGAGGAATTAGAAGTGCAGCGTCAGCAACAATCCAAACTGTTGGACGATGCGCCGCCGGTTTGGGAGCTCGATCAATAAAAATTTAGGGTGCACTATTTAAGTGCGCTTGCGTACGGCGAGGGTGATTAAAGCTGCCCAGCCGATCATCAGACTGATGCCGCCTGCTGGTGCGGTTCCCGGCAGCGGCTGATAACCGATAAGACCGATCGTATAGAGGGAGCCACAAAACAACACGATGCCGGCAAGAAAAGCCCAACCGGCGATACGCACCAACTTGGTGCCGGTGCCGTTGGTGATGCTTGAAAGCCAGGCGACAGCAAGGAGAGCCAGTGCATGCCACATATGATACTCAACCGCGATTCGAAACATGGTGCGGCCCGCAGACGTCGCTTCCAAGCTGTGCCAGCCATAAGCTCCGGCAAGAAGGGCGATGAAAGCGTTGAGAGAGCCTAAAAAAAGCCAAATGCGCATGAGACCTGCCTCGAAAGCGGTTACAAAATATAGGGAAAAGTATACCAAGTATCCCTATATCTAGAGAGATTTCCTTGAGGTGATGATATTGCCGGAAAAAGGCGGAAAAAGGCGTCGAATCCGGGGAATTCCAGCTTGGCAGATGACTCGAAGCCTAGTAATCATCACCGTTTCAATAAGATACGGGCAAGAAGAGAAAGAACGGCATTTATGACGGCATCAGGACTACCGCCAAAACAAGGCCTTTACGATCCGGCTAACGAACACGATTCCTGTGGCATCGGTTTCGTCGCGGATATCAAAAACCGTAAAAGCCACAAGATCGTCGAAATGGGATTGCAGATTCTCGACAATCTGACACACCGCGGCGCAGCGGGGGCCGACCCGTTGTCGGGTGACGGTGCCGGTATTCTGATTCAGCTTCCCGATAAATATTTACGCGAAGAATGCACCAAGTTGGGTATGGCGCTACCCGAAGTTGGTGAGTATGGCGTCGGCATGGTTTTTCTGCCGCGGCAAAAAAAGCTGCGCGAAACCTGCATTGAAATCATCGAGCAGTTTGTCGCCGAAGAAGGACAAAAACTGTTGGGTTGGCGCAAGGTTTTGGTCGCCAACGAATGGCTTAGTGACACGGTCCGCAAACAGGAACCCGATATCCGCCAAGTGTTCATCGGCCGGGGCAGCAATTGCAAAGATCAGGATGCGTTTGAGCGCAAGCTGTTTGTTATTCGCAAGCAGATTCATTTAAAAATCCGCAAACTGCGCAGCAAATACCAAGCGACGTTCTATATCACCACGATGTCTTCGCGGACCATTTGCTACAAAGGTATGATGCTGGCGGGGCGGGTGCCGCTCTATTGGGTGGATCTGCATGACGAACGGGTTGAATCGGCTCTTGCTTTGGTGCATCAGCGTTTTTCGACCAATACATTTCCGTCCTGGGAATTGGCGCAGCCATTCCGGTATATGTGCCATAACGGTGAAATCAACACCCTGCGCGGCAACATCAATTGGATGGCGGCGCGGCGTTATGCCATGAAATCGGATTTGCTGGGCGATGATCTCGATAAGCTCTGGCCACTGATTGGCGATGGCAATTCGGATTCGGCGACGTTCGATAATGCGCTCGAACTCCTTGTTGCCGGTGGCTACTCTCTGGCACATGCGGTCATGCTAATGATTCCTGAAGCTTGGTCCGATAACCCGTTGATGAACGAGAAACGGCGGGCTTTTTATGAGTATCACGCCGCCTTAATGGAGCCTTGGGACGGTCCGGCCTCGATCGCCTTTACTGACGGCAAGCAGATCGGTGCGACATTGGATCGCAACGGTTTAAGGCCCTCGCGTTATGTGGTGACCGATGATGACCTTGTCGTTATGGGCTCGGAAGTCGGCGTGCTGGAAATTCCGGAAGAGAAAATCATCAAAAAATGGCGCCTGCAGCCGGGTAAGATGTTCCTGATCGATCTGGAGCAAGGCCGTATCATCGACGATGATGAAATTAAGGATGAGCTTGCGGGTGCGCGGCCTTATCAAGAGTGGCTCGATAAAACGCAGATCATTCTCGAAGATTTACCGTCCGAAGTCGCGCCGATGACGCCGGATCATCATACGTTGCTCGACCGTCAACAAGCATTCGGTTACACCCAGGAGGATTTGAAGTTTTTCCTCGCCCCGATGGGTACGGCGGGTGAAGAACCGGTTGGCGCCATGGGCCGGGATATTCCCCCGGCGGTACTCTCGGACCGGCCGAAGTTATTGTACGATTATTTCAAGCAGTGTTTTGCGCAAGTCACCAATCCGCCGATCGATTCCATTCGCGAAGAATCGGTAATGTCATTGGTTTCCTTGATTGGACCGCGGCCAAATTTGCTGGACCTTAATCAAGGCAGTCGGCATATGCGTCTCGAAGTGCGCCAGCCGATCCTATCGAATGTGGATCTCGAAAAAATCCGCCACATTCACAGCCAAGGGGATCATCCGTTCCATTCCTTTACGCTGAAAATTACGTATCCGACGAAATACGGTGCCAAAGGCATGGCACGCGCTATCGACGACATGTGTAAAAAGGCCGAAGACGTCGTCAAAGAAGGCCACAATATTATTATCCTTTCCGATCGAGCGATGGATGTCGATCACATTGCCATCCCGGCCTTGCTGGCAACGGGCGCCATTCATCATCATCTAATCCGCGAAGGTTTGCGCACGTCCGTTGGCCTCGTCGTGGAAACCGGCGAAGCCCGGCAAGTACACGATTTTTGTTTGTTGGCCGGATATGGCGCTGAAGCCATCAATCCGTATTTGGCGTTCGATACACTGTCCTCGTTAAAAGAAGAAATGCCGGATGATCTCGACGATGAAGAAATTCACCGCCGTTACATTAAGGCCGCCAACAAGGGCATGCTCAAAGTCATGGCGAAGATGGGCATCTCGACGTACCAATCCTATTGCGGCGCGCAAATTTTCGATGCGGTCGGTTTGTCGAGCAAATTCGTCGATAAATATTTCACAAACACTGCGACCGCAATCGAAGGTATCGGTCTTAAGGAAGTCGCCGAGGAAACCGTTCGCCGGCATAACGATGCTTATGGGGACTCCCCCGTGCTGCGCGATGCGCTCGATGTCGGTGGCGAATTGGCGTTCCGGTTACGTGGGGAGCGTCACATTTGGACGCCGGAATCCGTATCACTGCTTCAGCATGCCGTCCGCGGCGAAGGCTATGAGAAATATAAAGAGTACTCCCGCCTGGTGAGCGAGCAGAACAAAGAGTTCAACAATCTGCGCGGCTTGTTCGAGTTTAAATGGTCTAAAAAGCCGGTCCCGATTGAAGAAGTCGAACCGGCCAAGGAAATCGTTAAGCGGTTTTCCACGGGCGCGATGTCATTCGGCTCGATTTCGTTTGAAGCACATTCCACGCTGGCGATTGCAATGAACCGGCTCGGCGGACGCTCCAATACGGGCGAGGGCGGCGAGTTGCCGGAACGCTATAAAACCATGCCAAACGGCGATTCCATGAACTCGCGGATCAAGCAGGTTGCTTCAGGCCGATTCGGCGTCACCACGGAGTACCTGGTGAATGCCACCGATCTGCAAATCAAAATGGCGCAAGGGGCAAAGCCCGGCGAAGGCGGCCAGCTGCCGGGCCATAAGGTCGATGAGATCATCGCCAAGGTCCGCCATTCTACGCCGGGTGTGGGATTGATTTCGCCGCCACCGCATCACGATATTTATTCAATCGAAGATCTGGCGCAGCTGATTCATGATCTGAAAAACGCCAATCCGGAAGCGCGCATCAGCGTCAAACTAGTTTCCGTGATCGGTGTCGGCACAATTGCCGCCGGCGTATCAAAAGCCCATGCCGATCATGTCACCATTGCCGGCCATGAAGGCGGTACCGGCGCAAGCCCCATCACCTCGATCATGCACGCCGGATCGCCGTGGGAAATCGGCATCGCCGAAACCCATCAGACGCTTGTGCTGAACAATCTGCGCGGCCGCATATCCGTGCAGGTCGACGGCGGTTTACGGACCGGTAAGGATGTCGCTATGGCGGCTTTGTTGGGTGCCGATGAATTCGGTGTCGCCACCGCGGCCTTGATCGCTACGGGCTGTATCATGATGCGTAAGTGTCACTTGAACACGTGTCCGGTCGGGATTGCGACACAGGATCCGGTTTTGCGAAAACGGTTTACCGGCCAGCCGGAGCATGTCGTCAATTATTTCTTCTATGTTGCCGAAGAAATGCGCGAAATCATGGCTAAACTCGGTTTCCGCACGGTCAACGAAATGATCGGCCGCTCGGACTGCTTGGATAAAAACAAAGCGATCGATCACTGGAAAGCCAAGGGCCTCGATTACACGAAGCTGCTGCATAAGCCCGAGGTCGGACCCGACATCGCGATCTATAATACCGAAGAACAGGATCACGGCCTCGACAAGGCGCTTGATAACGAGTTGATCGTTCAGGCTAACCGCGCAATCAACAAAAAAGAGCCGGTTAAAATCAAAACTGAAGTCCGTAATATCAACCGCACGGTTGGGGCGATGCTGTCGGGCCGGCTGGTGAAAAAACACGGCCAAGCGGGCCTGCCGGATGACACCATTCACATTAAAATGAAAGGCACCGGCGGGCAAAGCTTCGGCGCGTTTCTCGCCAAAGGCATCACGATTGAGCTTGAAGGCGATGCCAACGATTATTGCGGCAAAGGATTGTCCGGCGGTCATTTGATCATTTACCCGTCGAAAGAATCGAAACTCGTGCCGGAAGAAAACATCATCATCGGTAATGTGGTGTTGTATGGGGCCATCGATGGGGAATGCTATTTCCGTGGTGTCGCCGGCGAGCGGTTCTGCGTGCGTAACTCAGGGGCCACGGCCGTCGTCGAGGGTGTCGGGGATCACGGCTGCGAATACATGACCGGCGGTATCGCCGTTATTCTCGGACCCACGGGCCGCAACTTCGCCGCCGGCATGAGCGGCGGTATCGCCTATGTGCTTGATGAGGACGGCGGTTTCGAGGAGCGCTGCAACATGGCCATGGTCGATCTGGAGCCGATCGCCGATGAAGACCGGTTGCATGCAACGCTGCATCATCAAAAAGCCGATCTGGAAACATCGGGCCGGGTCGATGTCAGTCACGATATGACCCGTTTCGATGCCAAACGTTTGCGCGGCCTGATCGAGAAGCATTTGCACTACACCAATTCCGGGCGTGCGCGCGACATCCTCGATCATTGGGATCAATACCTGCCGAAATTCGTTAAAGTCATGCCGGTCGACTACCGCCGGGCCCTGCAGGAAATGCAGAATAAAAAGCGTGACGACAACAGCGCCGGCGTCAGCATGGCCGTGGGAGATTAACATGGGTAAACCCACGGAATTTCTGGAAACACCGCGCCAAGATCGGGGCTATGCACCGGTCAAGGACCGCATCGAGCATTACCGCGAATTTTTCAAGCCGCTCGAGGAAGATGAGCTGCAAAAGCAAGGCGCGCGCTGCATGGACTGCGGCATTCCGTTTTGCCACCAAGGTTGTCCGGTCAATAACATCATCCCGGATTGGAACGATCTGGTTTACAAAAATCGGTGGCGCGAGGCGATTGAGGTCTTGCACTCGACCAACAACTTCCCCGAATTTACCGGGCGCATTTGTCCCGCGCCGTGCGAGGAGGCGTGTACGCTCAACATTACGGACGAACCGGTTACGATCAAAACCATCGAGTGTACGATCATCGATCATGCCTGGGAAAAAGGTTGGGTGAAGCCGGAGATTCCGAAACACCGCACGGAAAAGAAAGTCGCCGTGGTGGGTTCCGGACCGGCCGGCATGGCGTGCGCACAGCAATTAGCCCGCGCCGGCCATGATGTGGTGGTGTACGAAAAAAATGCGAAGATCGGCGGCCTGCTGCGTTACGGTATTCCCGATTTTAAAATGGAGAAATCCCATATCGACCGGCGGGTCGCGCAAATGACCGCTGAAGGGGTTGAATTCAAGCCTAATACTTTTGTCGGTTATGAAATGCCGATCGAAAAACTGCTCGAGGAGTTCGATGCGGTTGTGCTCGCCGGTGGTGCGGAGCACCCGCGCGATTTGCCGGTGCCGGGCCGCGATCTTGAAGGCGTTCATTTCGCTATGGATTTCCTGACCCAACAAAATCGACGGGTCTCTAGCGAGCCGCTGGGCAATGTTGAAGATATTTGGGCCACCGGCAAGGATGTGGTCGTGATCGGCGGCGGCGATACAGGCTCGGACTGCATCGGCACGTCGTTCCGCCATAAAGCGAAATCGGTGACACAAATCGAAATTATGCCGAAGCCCCCGGCGCGCGAAGATAAAATGCTGAGCTGGCCGAACTGGCCGATGAAGCTGCGCACGTCGACGTCGCACGATGAAGGGGCCGACCGGGATTGGTCGATTACCACAAAGGCATTTCTCGGCGATGACAACGGTAAAGTCCGTGCCCTGCAAACGGCGCGGGTGCGCTGGGCCAAAGGCGAAAATGGCAGTATGTCCATGGAAGAAGTGCCCGGCAGCGAAAAAGAAATGAAAGCCGGTCTCGTGCTGCTGGCGATGGGGTTTGTGCACCCGGTCCATGACGGTTTGATCAAGGACTTGAAGGTCAAGCTCGACGACCGGGGTAATGTGTTGGCCGACACCGATCATTATCAAACGTCGAATCCGAAAATCTTTACTGCCGGTGATATGCGCCGCGGCCAATCGCTTGTCGTTTGGGCGATTCGCGAAGGCCGCCAAGCGGCCCGCGCCGTCGATGAATTCTTAATGAAAACATCTAATCTGCCGCGCTAAAGACCTTCATTCCGCATTGTGACGAAAACATCCTTGGGCTCAGGCCCGCCCGGATGGTATGAATGCCTGTTGCTTGTCTAAGCATGGGGGTGGGTTCGGCGTGACCGTTCTACATATTGTAGTTCTGGCGGTGGTTCAGGGAATCACCGAGTTTTTGCCTGTCAGCTCCTCGGGCCATCTCGTGCTGGTGCCGATCTTCACGCAATGGCCCGATCAGGGTCTGGTGATGGATGTCGCCGTTCATGTCGGCACGTTGCTCGCCGTCATGCTGTATTTCTGGCGTGACATGATGATGATGGCGTTGGGCTTATGGCGTTTTTTGCGTGGCCGCAAGGATCCAGGCGCGAAACTGGCCGGCTTGATCGTGCTGTCGACGATTCCCGTCATTGCGGCCGGCTATTATCTCAACAAACACTATCCCGACGCCTTCAGAAGCATAACCGTGATCGGCTGGACGACGCTGGGCTTTGGTATTTTACTCTTTATCGCCGATAAGTTCGGCATGACCCTGCGACGGGTCGAGCATTTGCGCATCGGCGATGCCTTGCTGATCGGCATCGCACAGGTCTTAGCGCTCATTCCGGGCACGAGCCGGTCCGGTATTACCATGTCGGCGGCGCGCCTGATCGGCATGGAGCGGCCCGATGCCGCGCGATTTTCGATGCTGATGTCGATCCCGGTCATCCTGGGCGCGGGCACGCTTAAAATGCGTGAGTTGATCGTGCAAGGGAATGCGCAACTGACCAACGATGCGTTTATGGCCGGCGGGTTGGCGTTTATCGCCGCCCTGATCACGATCGCTGTTCTGATGGCCTGGCTCAGGCGCGCGAGTTTTACGCCGTTCGTGATTTACCGGGTGATCCTCGGCGGCGGCTTGCTGGCCATTGCGTATGGATGGTTGAGTTAAACCCCGACCACACCGGTTTCATCAGCTTGTAATTCAAACGCCGCTTTCATTAAGGCCTGGGTATAGGGCTGCGCCGGGTTGTCGAACACCTGTTGCGCCGGGCCCTGTTCGACGACCTTGCCGTCTTTGAGGACAACGAGGTCGTGCGCGAGCGCACGCACCACACGCAAATCGTGACTGATGAACAAATACGACAAAGCATAACGTTTTTGCAGATCACGCAGCAGCTCGACGATTTGCGCCTGTACCGAGACATCCAATGCACTGGTCGGCTCGTCCAGCACGATAAAGGCGGGTTTAAGAACGAGCGCGCGGGCGATGGAGATGCGTTGGCGTTGGCCGCCGGAAAATTCATGCGGGTAGCGGTCGCGGGTCTCAGGGTCGAGACCGACCTCACGCAAAACATCATCGATCAGCTGGCGTCGCGTTTCTTCGGTGCTGTCTTTTTGGTGAACCAGCAATCCCTCCTCGATAATTTGTGCAACCGACAGGCGCGGGCTCAAAGAACCAAATGGGTCTTGAAACACGATTTGCATCTTCTGCCTTAAGGGCTGAAGGTCTTTCTTTTCGAGGCCCTGCAATTCGCGGCCTTGAAAGACAATACTGCCTTCGCTGGATTGCAGGCGGATCAGCGCGCGGCCCAGGGTGGTCTTGCCCGAACCGCTTTCGCCGACGATGCCGACCGTGTGGCCCTGGCGCACGGTGAGGGTAACCCCGTCGACGGCTTTCACGTGGCCGACGGTGCGCTTGATGATGCCTTTGTGGATCGGAAACCAGACCTTCACATCTGTCGCGTTGAGGACATCGGGGGCGGAATCCAATACCGGCTCGGGCCGGCCTTTCGGTTCGGCGGCAAGCAGCTGTTGGCTATAGGCGTGTTGCGGGTGCTCGAACACGTCTTTGACAGGGCCTTGTTCGACAATTTCGCCGTCTTTCATGACGCAAACTCGGTGGGCGAGCTTGCGGATAATGCCGAGGTCATGGGTGATGAACAGCATCGCCATGCCGAGCTTCTCCTGGAGCTCGCGCAAGAGTTTCAGGATTTGCGCCTGGATGGTGACGTCGACCGCCGTGGTCGGCTCATCGGCGATGAGCAAGTCAGGCTCGTTCGCCAGCGCCATCGCGATCATGATGCGCTGCTGCTGGCCGCCGGAAAATTCGTGCGGCAGGGCATTCAAGCGGCTGATCTGATCGTTAAGCCCCACGAGGCGCATCAATTCGACCACCCGATCGTGCGCCTGTTCTGGGTTCATGTGTTTATGCAGGAACAAAACTTCGCTGATTTGTTTTTCAATCGAGTGCAGCGGATTAAGTGACGTTAACGGCTCTTGAAAAATCATCGCGATTTGATTGCCGCGGAGATTCCGCATGATGTTTTCCGGTGCGTTTATCAATTCTTCACCGTTGAACTTGATGCTGCCGCCGGGGTGCCAGGCGGCGGGGTACGGCAGCAGGCGCATCACCGAGAGTGCCGTGACCGACTTGCCTGAGCCGCTTTCGCCAACGAGGCCGACGGTTTCACCCGCCTTGATGTCGAACGAGACGCCCTTGACGGCTTTCACTTCCCGCTCGCCCCGGCCGAACGAGACTTCAAGGTTCTTGATGGTGAGAATGGTGTTCGCCATCGGTTACGCCCCTTGGTTTTTGCGCGGGTCGAACGCATCGCGCACCGCTTCGCCGATGAAGATCAGCAGACTCAGCATGGTAGCCAAAATGATAAACGCGGTAATGCCGAGCCAGGGGGCTTGCAGATTCGCCTTCCCTTGGTTGAGCAATTCACCCAACGACGGCGAGCCCGGCGGCAGGCCGAACCCGAGAAAATCGAGCGCGGTGAGGGTGACCACGGAACCGGATAGAATAAACGGCAGAAACGTCAGGGTCGCGACCATGGCGTTCGGCAGGATGTGTTTAAACATGATGGTCGAGTTGTTGACGCCCAGCGCATGGGCGGCGCGGACATAATCGAGGTTGCGCGCGCGCAGAAATTCGGCGCGCACCACGCCGACCAGAGATGTCCAACTGAACAACAATAATAACCCGAGCAGCCACCAGAAATTGGGCTCGACGATGCTGGCGAGGATGATCAGCAGGAACAAGACCGGCAAGCCCTGCCAAATTTCAATGAAGCGCTGAAACAATAGATCGACCACACCGCCGAAGTAACCCTGCACGGCACCGGCGGCGACACCGATGACCGAACTGATCGCAGTCAGGATCAGGCCGAACAGAACGGAAATGCGAAAGCCGTAAATCAGCCGGGCCAGAACGTCTCGGCCCTGATCGTCCGTACCGAGCCAATTTTGCGCGGACGGCGGTGCCGGGGCCGGCACGGGCAATTTATAATTGATGGTATCGTAGGAATAAGGAATGGGCGGCCAAATCATCCAGCCTTTGGATTCGATTTGTTTCTTGATAAACGGATCGCGGTAGTCGGCTGTGGTGGGGAAATCGCCGCCGAAGGTTGTTTCGGCGTAATCAACGAATACGGGCGAATAAAAATCGCCGTCGTATTTCACCAGAAACGGTTTGTCGTTGGCGATAAATTCGGCAAACAAAGTGAGGATAAAGATAACAAGAAAAATCCACAGCGACCAAAAGCCGCGGCGGTTGGCGCAGAAGTTGCGCAGCCGGCGTGCGGTCAGCGGTGTCACTTTAAAACCCAGGAGGCGATTTTGTTCCATGCCGCTGCCGCTCCTACACCGACCGTGCTTCGAAATCGATGCGCGGATCGACCACGTGATACATCAAATCACCGATCAAATTCATAATGAGCCCGAGCAGGGTGAAGAAATACAGCGTCGCAAACATGACTGGATAGTCCCGGTTGACGACCGCTTCGAATCCGAGCAGCCCAAGGCCGTCGAGGGAGA
>CALINB010000042.1 GCA_938045325.1 uncultured Rhodospirillales bacterium
TGTCCTTCAAGATGGCGGCTATACTGCCAAAAACAGCCCGGAACGGCAAGGGGGGGGGTGGAAAATCGGCGGAAATGACTCAGTCCGGGCTGCACGAACCGCCGCCCAGCACGCAGAATTTCGCACAATGGGGGTGGTTGAGTTTCACGGTGTCCGCCGAATCGGCCAGTGCATGGCCGAGTTCAAACGCCGTATCGTACGGCAGCAGCGTGCACGGCATGACGACGGGCTTCTCGGCATTCTTGCGTTTGACGACCATGCGCGATGTCGCGCACATCATCATTTCCGGCGCGACACCGAGAATCTCCCAACAGGATGCCGTAATTTCCGGCACGTCTTCTTTTGAATCCATCTCAGGGAAAATCACCAGCGCCGAATGGCCATTGGCATCGATCGCGATATTTTCTCGCGTGAATAAGTCGGCATAGCCACGCCGGGCCGTGTCTTCGAATTCGTCCCAGCACGACCGGCCGGCAACGGCGAGGTCAAATTTATTGTCAGCGAGCCAACGCAAGCCGTCGATCATGGGCGCCCAGGTTTTGTCGCCGCGGATGTCTTCGTGTTTCTCAGGCGTGTGATGATCAATCGACACCCGAACGGTTAACTTGCCATCATAGGCTTGGTGCAAACGGAGCAGATCGGCACGCTTGTGGCTCATGGGTTTCATGGCATTGCTTAAAATCAATACGCGATATCCGCGCGCGAGTGAATCCTCAAGCATGCCGATGAGGTCCGAATTCATGAACGGCTCGCCGCCGGTAAAGGCAATTTCATCGACAGGCAGTTTTTCCTGCTCAATCTCATCGAGGTAGGCGCGGACTTCATCACGGGTGAGGTAGACCAGATCGTCGTTGGTCGGGCTCGATTCCATGTAGCAATTGCGGCAGGTGATGTTGCACAGGCTGCCCGTATTGAACCAGAGCGTCTTTAAATGGGTCAGCGCAACCACGGCCCGTTGCTGCCCGTCGGCGGTGACATCCGGGTCTTGAAACTTATTGGGATCAAGGGCCTTCGAAGCGGCGGAATTCCCTGGGGGCATATTGAAGCTCAATCGTCCGTTAACGGTTATAAATCTTTCAGTTTTGTTACCTGATCTGCCCTGTTCAAGCCAAATCATAATTTCGTGTGTGCCGTGAATGACGATGACCGGGGTGCCTTCGGTATCGTTTTTCTTGGCGCGGCGCGCGGCTTATAGGATACTGGACCGGCGGGTTCGCGGGCGTAGTTCAATGGTAGAACGAAAGCTTCCCAAGCTTTAGACGTGGGTTCGATTCCCATCGCCCGCTCCAATTCGCCCGCTCCGAAAAACTAGTTGATATTCTTTTCACTTTCGTCTGCGGACGGGGGATAAAATTCAGTATGCGGATCACCGCGCGGGTCCAACTCGCTGGCGAGCGGAGTCGTTCGGGTAACGGGTTGAAATGAGTCTTGCTCTTCCGTTGCCGGTGCTGCCCGTTGGGTGCTGCGCCAATAACCGTAAAAGCCAAGCGCCAAACCTATCGCCGCGATAAAACCAAACAACCCATGAGGGCCGGTAATGTTCATCACGCCGGCAGCGGCAACGGGACCGGCGGCGGCCCCGATACCATAGGAGAGGATTAGGCCAGCACTGGCGGGAACGAGTTCCGATTTCTCAATATGGTCGTTGGTGTGTGCGACACATAACGGATACAGGGTGAAGACCGCGCCGCCGAATAACGGCGCGATAAACACCAGCCCGCTGGCGGACCACATAGCCATTGCAATCACGCAGAGTGAAATGGCGCCGATGACAAACGATAAAACGATGATCACAGTGCGCCGGTCATAACGGTCCGACAATTTACCGATCGGCCATTGCAGCAACAATCCGCCGAAAATGGCCGCAGCCATGAATTGCGAGGCTGCCGCCGTATCCATGCCGATTTTCACGGCGAAAAATGGTGCCATGCCGTAAAACGCGCCCAGGATAACACCAGCAACGGCGGCGCCGCCGATGCCGAGCGGTGAAATTTCATAAAGTTCGGTCAGGCTGAACGGTTCGAATTCGGGTAACGGTGGCGGCACGGTTCGAGTTGCCGCCAGCGGGACGGCGGCAAGGGAGACGATGATCGCCGTTAAGGCGTAGAGGCCGAAACCGCTGGGGTCGGGAACATTGACGAACAACTGGCCGATAATAATACCGACATAAAGGGTAACCATATAAAGCGACATAATCTCGCCGCGTTGGGATTTTGTTGCCCGTTCGTTGAGCCAGCTTTCCGTGCAGAGATACAGTCCGGCCAGGCAAATTCCCTGGACAACGCGCAAAAAGAACCAGAATACGCCGTCCAGATAAAATGGATGACTGAGTATCGAAGCGGCAAATACGGCCATAAAAGCCGTAAAGGCGCGAATGTGACCGACACGGCTGATGAGAAATCGGCCGCCGTAAACGCCAAAAGCCAGGCCGCAAAAAAATCCGGCCATAACGGTGCCGACGACCAAGGAACCGGCACCGGCTTCCGCCAAACGCAAGGGCAGGATAATGCCGAGAAGGCCGTGACCGACCGACATCAAACCCATACCGATTAAAAGGGCGGCGACGGATATAAAGACCCGAGTCAAATTTCCACCACTCTATATTTGGCCT
>CALINB010000043.1 GCA_938045325.1 uncultured Rhodospirillales bacterium
TGGGTCAACTCACGATTACGCAATCTGAAGATCGACCGGCGCGCAAAAACAATTTCGTATTCTTATCAAAACGAACGGGGAAAGCAGATTGATATCGCCGGTCAGTTCAATCGCGATTACAATCGGATCAAATTTACCAAGAACACCAGCGGCGCGAAGTGCCGGCTGCGCAAGCGCTTTTAATTTCAGGGGGAGACCGATGGCCGACACGTTTGAAAAGAAATTAAGTAGTGCCGTTGATGCCGTCATCCCGAAGGCGAATGCATTTTTTAAGGATATCGAGAAGCGGACCAAAGACGGCCCAGGCGTAACCCGCCCACCATACCTCGAAGGAGAGCAAATCGGTCATGACATGGTTGCTGAATGGGCCGGTGAACTGGATCTCGAAACCAGCATTGATGCCGCCGGCAACATGTACATGGTGTATCCGGGCGAGGACCGGGATGCGTCGGTTGCGATGACCGGCTCGCACATGGATACAGTGCCGAAAGGCGGAAATTACGATGGTGCTGCCGGCGTGATCGCGGGGCTTGCTGCCCTCGATGGGTTTCGCCGTGCCGAAATTACACCGAAGCGCGACGTCGTCTTGATGGCGATCCGCGCCGAAGAGGCAGGCAGTTGGTTTACCGGCAAACATGGTGGGCATATGGGCAGCCGTGCGGCGCTCGGCATGTATATGGATAACGAGCTCGAGACCGCGATCCATCTCGGTACCAAAACATCCTTAGGCGAAGCGATGGCGAACGCCGGGTTCGATCCCGACAAGGTTGCGAACGAGCCGCCGCACCTCAAGCCCGAACGTATCGCGAGTTACACCGAATTGCACATCGAGCAGGGACCGGTGTTGCAAACCGAAGGCCATCCGATCGGCATCGTCACAGGCATTCGCGGTAACCGAAGATTGAAGCAAGGCAAAGTCCTTGGTGAGTACACCCACAGCGGTGCGGTGCCCCAGCATTACCGTCACGATGCCGTGTTGGCGGCGGCCGAGTTCATAAACCGACTGGAGAAAGAGGGCTTGGACTTAATTGATCAGGGGCGGGATTTGGTGTTTTCGTCCGGTATCTTTCACACCGACGCCGATGTGAACACGCTCTCAAAGGTTTCTGGTCAGCTTGATTTTACGTTGGATATGCGCTCGATGGATGTGTCGGCCCTGGATGAAATGCAAAAGATCGTGACGGGGATTGCCCATGACATCGCAGAAAAACGCGGGGTCACGTTTGATATTAGTGACTTCGCCGCAGTCGCACCGTCACCCATGCATGGTGATGAACGCGCGAAATTGCATGAAGGGGCAAAAGCCTTAGGGATCGATGCGATTGATGTCGCCAGCGGCGGCGGGCACGACGCCGCCGAATTTGAACGCATGGGGGTGCCGGCCTCGATGATTTTCGTGCGTAACGACCGGGGCAGCCACAATCCGGACGAAGCCATGGATATTGCCGATTTTGCGCTCGGTGTGCGGCTGCTCGCCTGGAAACTGGCGATGGCCTGATGGTTGTGGCCGCTTAGTAGTTCGAGCCGGAGACGTAGCTACGCAGTTGATCTTCTTCGGCAACAAGTTCATCCACCCGGTATTTCACCACATCGCCGACGGAAATAAAGCCGATTAGCTTGCCGTCATCGACGACGGGCAAGTGGCGAATACGGTTATTCGTCATCATTTCCATGATTTCATCGATGCTGGCGTCCGATGAACAGGTCGTGACCGTTTTCGTCATCAGCTCGGAAACAGTCATGGAAAGAAGTTTTTCGCCATAATCGGGCAGGGCGCGGGCGATGTCGCGTTCCGAAATGATGCCGGCGATGGTGTCGCCCTCTAATACGAGCAGGGCGCCGATCCGTTTTGCTTTGAGTATTTTTGCGACTTCGATGACTTGTGTATCTGGCGTAACCGATAAAATGTCGGTTCCTTTAGCCTTAAGAATATTGGCAACTTGCATGTCACCCTCCTGTCATTATCGGATATTCTAGCACAGACAGCGCAAAGTTGAGAGCGAATTGCAATAAAGATTTGTGATTTTAAGAATTAAGAAATTCTACTAAATTATTGATTAAAAATAATTTATTTTAACCGCGCATTAGGTGGTTAATGCACTCTACTAGTAGATTTAAAGCCGTTATCGGTATGCTTAAAGTTGTGGCCGCGGCCCTTTGATTTGGGCGCGGTGCAGGATACGCCGGGCGTCGGGGTCGAAGGAATCGCGGCGGTGCAGCACGCAACTGTTGTCCCAAATGATCAAATCGCCGACTTGCCAGGTATGGTGCCAGGTGAATTTTTCCTGGGTGGTATGGGCCCACAGTTCGTCGAGCAGTTTATCGCTTTCGGCATAATCCATGCCGATAATGTAGCCATGCGGGCGGCGCCCGAGGAAAAGTTGCTTACGGCCTGATTTCGGATGAGTGCAAATGATCGGGTGACGCGCGCCAGGGTTGTCTTCCGGATTTTCAAGATGTTCCGGCATATTGGGGCGTAACTCGCCGCCACTGTTGCGGGTATGGTCGTGAATAAGAATT
>CALINB010000044.1 GCA_938045325.1 uncultured Rhodospirillales bacterium
CACGTCTTTGGGAATGTCTAATACAGCACTCCAACACTTAGAGCGTTTAGATCGCTTTTCGATATAACGAGGCATTTTAGAGTAGAATTCCCCACACAATTCCCCCACCATACCACCCCTGAAATGCGCTGAATACAAGGAATATGCTATTTTTTAATAAGCGTTCTTCGACTCCCCTAGGGGACGCCATAATGTAAACACCAAAAACAACGCCGACGAAATACGTCGGCGCTGTCAATCTGGATAATCATTTAATAGTTACTTACCTGAAACCTTGTGCATGTTGGGGTCTGTTTTGTCGTTTGCCAAACAGCGAATGACATCGACCCGTTTTGCGACCAGCTTGATGTAATTGGCCAAGGCATCACCGGCAATTTTCACTTTTTTGCCTTTATAGCGGACAAAAACCGAACTTTCCCGCTTATGGACGTCTTTTAGTTTATCGACCTGCTTCGACCATTTCTGAATGTACGGCAACCACTTGCCGTCATGCTTTCGGGTTACAAAGGCATCCACGGTTTAATGGCTTAAGCTGCCCCACCACGGCACTTTCGGAAACGAATCACAGGTTGAGGCCTGGGCGGAAGAGGCCGCCATCAAGGCCAGAGCAAATATGATTCCGGTAAATTTAACCAAATTCTTTGTGCGCATTTCTACACTCCTATCCTTCGGCTTCTCCGAAGATTGACGGTTAATGAATCCCTGAAGAGTCATAAACCTGCGTACTTGTTTAGGTATGTTTGTAAGTACGTCTTATGGGAAAATAATTCATTAATGGCAGATGTACAGTAAGGGATTTCCACAACATACAATATGTAGTATGACGTGACTTTCAGGCTTAGCCTCCCTGCCACACGGCGAGATATGAATTAAATTTTACAATGTTATCTTTATCGTTTTTGTATACCGCGCCGGCTGCAGGCATACTGAAAATCCTGTCATCAGCCGCATGACGCGGCCAACAAGATTGTTCAACCATGGCGCTAGACAAACGATTATTCGACGCCGCTGAGGAGCTCTACACACCGGGCATGGGCACGGAACATGTCGCACCGATGCTTTATTCTCTTGTGCGCATGACGCGCCCGCGGCGTGTGCTTGAAGTGGGACTCGGTTACACATCGCCCTTCCTCGCACAAGCGCTGCACGACAATCTCGCAGAAATCAGACACGATAAAAAAATTCTCTCCGGTAAGGACGAAAATTCGAAACGTAAGGCCGTCTTGGTGCCTGACTATTACGAAAAAGATTACGACCCGAGCTTGATCGCGATCGATGACATGTCGCTCAAGGGTTCAACGGCGCCCAAAGTTCAAGATATTCTGAAACGTCTCGAACTGGACACGTTAGTTGATGTGCATAACGGTGACTTCCGCGGATACAGCGATAAGTTCGAGCTTGACCAGCTTCCCCTCGATTTTGTTTGGTTTGATTGCGGCGGAGCCGACGAATACATTCAATTTCTGGAGGAATATTGGCCCCTCATCAATTGTGAACACGGCATTCTGGTCCTGCACTTCACATATTGGTATGCTGATCTAAGCGAAGAAGAAGGAACACACGAGTTCGAACACTTCCTCGCACCCATTGCCAATGACATTAAACGCCAACAAATGGCGGCCGGCCACGATGCGGAATTTGAAGTCCTAAGCCTGTTGGAGCCGCATAAAAGCCGGCAAGGTAGCGTGACGATGGTCCGCAAACTCAATGAATTTTCCATGAGCCGCGATGAAGACTTCCAAGATGCCATGAACAATTTGACCGATTGGCAAGCGCCGCCGATGCCAAAGCTTTAAATTCCATAAAGCGCGGCAAAAATTGTGAGCAATACAATCTCTTCCTACTTATTTCTGCTGATCGCCGTCATGACCGTGCTGCATGCACTGTCACAACTGGCGGTCTTTAATCATATTGCCATTCTCGCAGTGATCATTTTCCTTGTATTGGAATACCACCGCACGCCGTTAACCCATAAAATCGTCGGCAGCATTTTGGTAATCGGCGGCGTCGGTACCGCGGCTTTCCACGGCACATTTTATGAAACCCTTTATGCCGGCTTCACGAGAACCCTGCCGTTTTTACTGTTATTCGCTTCGATTGCCTGGCTGCAGGTGCCGTCGTCGCAATCACCATCCTTGCTGGCTGTTCGTGAAGCAGTCATGCGCCAGCCGCCCGGTCGCCGGTTCGCCTCAGTCGTGACTGCATCACATTTTCTAGGGGTTTCGTTCAATCTGGCCGGGCTCGCCCTGTTGACTCCCATGGTCCGTAAAGGCGTGAGCCCCTCTTTACAGCGCCGGCTCGGCAGCGCCATGGCGCAAGGGTTCAGCGCCGGCACTTGCTGGTCACCGTTTTATGTGGGCACGGCATTTATCCTCACCGCCGTGCCGGGCGTTGACTGGATCAACGTCGGCCTGCCCGGCTTTATGATTGCTTTGGCCCTGATGTTATGGAGCTGGCTGATCGACAGGCTGTTTTCGCGCCCGGCAGCACCCGACACACCGGCAGGTTTAACCGGCGAAACCAGCTTGCCGATCGCTGCTATATGGAAAACCTTTTTAATCCTGGCCGCCTTGTTTAGCGCCGTCATCGCAATGGTCGAAGGATTCGATTTATCGATCCCGATTTCACTCGCCATTGTTGCGCCCCTATTCGCCCTTTTATGGACATTGATCATTCACCGAGCCGGTGCGGGTTCCAGCATGACCGAAACGGCGAAAAACGTCCTCGCCGGTTACCCGGGATTACGCGGCGAAACATTATTATTTACCGGCGCGAATATTTTGGGAATTGCCATCGCCGCGCTGATCCCGCCATCAGTCGCGGAAAACTGGGCAGCCAGTATTTCGGCTTATCCATATTTAACACTCTTTATTTTGGTTGCCGGCTATGGCACCGCCAGCGCCATCGGCATTCATCCGGTCGTGTCCGTTGTTCTGGTCACGACAATCATCACTCCTGAAATGATCGGATTTCCGCCGGAAATTCTAGCCCTCGCCCTCATGGCCATGTGGGGACAAGGCACCAATACATCACCGTTTTCCGCGACAATCCTTTACATGTCCCGCGTAACCGGCGTCGACAGTTGGACCATCGCCTGGCGTTGGAATGCGCCATTTGTCGCTTCGGTTATGATGTTGATTTACGTTATCGTCATTGGACTAAACGAAGCGGGTCTCTAACGATAAGGCCTCAAAAACATTCACGAATAAAACGGTGCATCACCACCGATGGTGGTGCGGTGCATATGGCGGATGTAGGTGGGGTCATCAAGACGCGTGTGATCAGCAATATGGTGCGTGCACCGGTTGTCCCAAAACGTTAAATCACCAACTTGCCATTGATGGCGATAAACAAATTTTTCTTGCGCGGTATGTTCGAATAAGGCGGATAAAACATCAGCCGACTCGTGCTCATCCATACCTTCGATGGCCAGTGTGTGCTGCGGATTAGCAAAAATACATTTTCGGCCTGTTTCCGGATGAATACGAATCAACGGATGAACGTTACCGGGCGTTCTTTCTTTTTGCTCTTCATTAAGCGGCCTTTTAAATGATCGGTCCGCATTACTGCGCCCGGCCAGGAAAAACCCGCGTTTTCCCTCGACGGCCTTTTTTAGATCCATCGGTAACGCCTCATAGGCCTTATACATATTGGCAAAACCGGTATTCCCACCCTGATCGGGAATTTCGATTCCGTAAAGCATCGAACCCAGTGCCGTTTCTTTTTTATAAGCCAGATCGGAATGCCACATCGGCCCACCATCCGGGACACCGATATAACGGCCATTTTCCTTGCGGGTCGAAACGATCAGGATATCCGGAAAGCCCGACACCACCGCATCGTCTGAAGGATGCCGATCAAGGGGCCCAAACCGTTTGGAAAACGCGACGTGCTGTTGGGGTGTGAGTTTTTGGCTGCGGAATACCAATACAAGATAATCCAAATGCGCCTGATGCACCCGCGCAAACGTCTCGTCACTCATGGGCTTAGCGACATCAAGGCCGATAACTTCGGCGCCCAGCACGTCGGATAGGGGGCGGACTTCAAACGCCATGGCGATTAAACACGCCCTTACATCGTTTTAGTGGCACCGACGGTAATCCGCCAAATCAACCG
>CALINB010000045.1 GCA_938045325.1 uncultured Rhodospirillales bacterium
TTCCGATGCCATGATCTTCGCCATGGCGTTGATCAACATCAGCGGCCTTTATGTGCTTGCGCCGAAGGTGAAGGAAGAACTTAAAAAGTACATGGATCGCCTCGATCGATGAATCAGGATACAGCCCTTGCCTCATACGACGATTTTGCCCCGGAATCGGGCGATTTCCTGACAGAAGTCATTGATGGTCTTTCGGGCGATCCGAAGACATTGCCGTGCAAATATTTCTACGACGAATGCGGCTCGGATTTGTTTCAGAAGATTTGCAAACTGCCCGAATATTATCCGACGCGAACGGAAACCCGTCTGTTATCTGATTGCGCGCCTGACATTGCCGCCTCAATCGGTGCCCATTGCCGCCTCATCGAATACGGTACCGGTTCGAGCGAGAAAATGCGCATCGTACTGAATGCACTTGAGCAACCCGCGGCATTTATCGCCGTTGATATTTCTCGAGAACATTTGCTGCAGGCAACGGAAGCATTGGCGGATGATCTTCCCGGCCTAGACGTCCATGCCGTGTGCGCTGATTTTACCAAACCGTTTGAGTTGCCGGCGATCAAGGTGGCGGAGAATGGCAAAGCCGTTGTCTTTTTTCCAGGCTCGAGCATCGGTAATTTTGATCAGGAAGGGGCCGTCGATTTTCTGGCCAACGCCGCAAGTCTCGTCGGGTCCGGCGGGGGGCTGGTCATTGGGGTCGATCTTAAAAAAGATACGGCAGTTCTTAATGCTGCTTATGACGATGCCGCCGGTGTGACCGCTGCGTTTAATTTAAATCTTTTGACGCGGATCAACCGGGAGCTGAATGGTACGTTCGATGTCAGTTCGTTTTCCCATCGCGCCTTTTACAACGAAGACCTGGGCCGCATTGAAATGCACCTTGTCAGCAGCCGGGTACAGACCGCCAAAGTCGGCGGGAAGCCATTTAAATTTATTGCTGGCGAAACCATCCACACGGAAAATTCATACAAGTATACGGTCGACGAATTTCAGGAGATCGGCCGGAAGGCCGGATTCAGGCCGGTTCAAGCCTGGACTGACCGAGATAATCTTTTCAGTGTACATTATTTCGAGACGGCTGCTTAAACGCCGCAACGCGAAACCTTAAAAAGGATTATCATGGGGCTGAGCGCCGCAGCGATTGCATTCTTGTTTGCCGGCGCGGTCTTCACTGCGTTTATGAGTGCTGTTGCCGGTATCGGCGGCGTTTTGCTGTTTGCCCTGATGGCCTCGGTGTTGGAGTACGCGGTGCTGATCCCGATGTACGGGGCCATTCAAACAACAAGTGCGGTTTCCCGGGTGTGGTTGTACCGCAAGGATATTATTTATCCGTACTTTTGGTCGTTTCTGATCCCGTTTATTCCCGCAATTACGGTTAGCATTCTTATCTGGCTGTATCTCATTGAGGTGAAAGAAGCACAGCCGTATCTGAAAATAGCGATTGCTGTTTACCTATTCCTGTTTCTCGCCTCGGCAAAACTGCGTATTCGCAGCAATGATCCTAGAAAATTGATGATGATTGCCGGGTTTCTAAGCGGTTTTTTCTCGATGATTGTCGGAGTCGTCGGTTCCATTCAGGCGCCATTTTTCACAGCATTAAAAATCCGAAAGGAAGAGTTGGTTGCCTTGTTCAGTGTTGCATCGTTATTGGCAAACGGTATTAAAATTCCGATGTTGTTCTTCGTAATGGATCGTTTGAGTGCCGGGCATGGTATTTTATTTGCATTATTGGCTTTTAGCAGCGTCGCCGGTGCGTTCTTGGGGCGCAAGGCCATCGGCAAGATCAGCGAGACGACATTTAGGCGTATCCTGCATGCACTACTGTTCGTGATTGCCTGCAAGCTGATTTATTGGGACGGCATTCTGGTCATTCTGGTCATTTGGCGTTCCTGAGCAGCACAGAGGCCGCGCGGCAAAGGGGGGAGAGCGTGGGGTTGGGTATCGGTTCGTTCATTATTTTGGTCGGTTCGTGTTTGGTTGGCTCGGCGGTATCTGTGGTTGCCGGTTTCGGCGGTGGCTTGCTGTTCTTTGCTGCCATGGCCGCCGTTTTGGATTTCGCCCTCGTCATTCCTTTACACGGAACCATTGGAGCGAGCGCAAATATTTTCCGGATATCGCTGTTTTGGAAGCATATTGATCGCAGCGCTTCGAAATCGTTCCTCGTGACTTTTTTGCCATGTGCGCTGTTAAGTACGGTCGCCTGGTATTTTTTAATCGAAACCGAAGCCGCACAGCCTTACATCAAAATGGCGATTGCGGTCTGCTTAATCGTTTTTACCCTGATGCCGAACTTCGAAATCAAATCAAAGAACCGGTTTAAGGTGATGGCGGGGGCGGGGGTCGCAACCGGACTACCGGTAATGCTGTTTAATGTCGGGCCGTTATTGGTGCCGTTTTTGGTCGCGTTGGATCTTAAAAAAGACTCATTTATCGGAACCTTCGCGTTTATCGGCCTGATCATCACACTATCAAAGATTCCGTTATTCCTGTTTATCCTCGACCGGCTGTCCTGGGAGATCGGTCTGCTGATCGTGCTCATGATCGCCGCCGTCGGGATCGGGACCTACGCCGGCAAGGCCATTTCCGGGCAGGTGAGTGAAAACCTGTTCCGCGCCTTGGTGAAGATCATCTTGATCGCGATTTCACTGAAACTTTTGTTATGGGACGGCGTGCGAGTGCTCGCGGGGTGGCATTGAAGCTTACTGCGCGGCGGCGGCTGTGCTTTTGCCGAGCCGTTCGGTCTCGCGCGTGTGTGCTGCGAGTGCTTCGCGGTCAATTTCCGGCCAAAACCCTTTGCGCAGGATGATATCGCCGTTTTCGAACGGCAGCGGTTCGGTGAAAAGACGTGCGCTTGTTTTTAGAAATCCGTTGCCTTCGCCGGCGAGGTCGGTAGTTAGGTTGGCGCAGCAGGCTTCCATCCAATTGCCGAGTTCGGACGCGACACCGTCGCCGACGACGGGGCCCATGCCGAGTTCCTTGCAACGCTTCATGGCCGTTAATAGGTTTTCGATGCCTCCGGCGCGCTTGAGTTTGATTTTGCAGAAATCGACGCCCTCGATAGTGCCAGCACGTTCGACATCGGCAACACCGTAAATCGATTCATCCAGCATGATCGGCACCGGGGAAACAGCCGCGACGGCGGCGTTTGACTCCCAATCGTCCGAATCGCAGGGTTGCTCGAACAGTTCCAGGCCTTCCGGGTTAACGCTGGCGACGAACCGCAGGGCGTCTTCGCGGGAATAGTTGCGGTTAGCATCAAGCCGGACCATGGCGCGGCCTACGGCGGCGGCGCGGGTCTTTTCGACCCGGGCGAGGTCGTCATCAACTTCAAAACCGACTTTCACCTTAAGCGTCTTGAAGCCTTGCCCTATCAGAGAATCCACTTCATCCGGAATTTCATCGAGGGTTTTTGAGCCGATCCCGGCCAGCATCGGCACCCGGGCGTCGTCTTTAATCGTGAAGGCTTCATTGCCTTCGAGCATTTCAATCGCCGTCGTCAGCGCCGTCGCCGCCATCGGACTGTTGGATTTTTGCGTCCAGATAGTGTCCTTGGCTTCTCCAGTATCCATGCCGAGAATTTGTGCGCCGACTTCGCGGCAAAAATTCCAGCCGACTTCCGGCGTTTCTTTTTTGCTGTACCCGTCCGGGATATGCGCTTCGCCCCAGCCGATGCCACCTTCAGTATTTCTGATCTCAATGATGTAAGGGTCAAACGTTTCGTAGGTTTTAAACGCGACCTTATAGGGTTTCGGCAGCGGCAACTGCACGCGATAGAGGGTGATGTCTGCGATCATCATGCTAAATCCTTACGGGCAAATCGGCACATGCTCGGCGTAACCCGGACGCTCGCCAATGCGTTTGTAATAGGCTTCGAGATTTTTCATCGACGGACGGTCTTCGACCAAAGCGAAGAACCGGTGCAGGTGAATGCCCATCGCGAAGTCCCCCATGCTCAAATTTTTGCCGAGGACGAAGTCCCGGCCCTCGAGGTGGTTGTCGAACATAGCCCATTTTTCGCTGAGTTCTGCTGATTTTTCTTTCACCATGTTCATGTCGCGCTCCGCTTCGGGGGTGCGGGTCAGGGTGCGAAATATCGGACTGGTGACCATGTTGAT
>CALINB010000046.1 GCA_938045325.1 uncultured Rhodospirillales bacterium
TGACAAATGCCGGTGGCTTTAATTTCGACCAATACTTCGCCGGCCCGTGGGCCTTCAAGCTGAACGGTTTCAATCGAGAGCGGTTTCCCCGCAGCTGTGGCGACGGCGGCTTGGGCGTCCATGATGATTCTCCTTCAAGGATCAGTAACGTGATCTAATTTTTTGCATTTGCCGGCATTAAGAGCAAGCCTATTAGTCGGCCTTCAGGTTTCGTTCGGCAAGGATTTGGTCATAGGCTTCGAGTTGTTTCATGACACGGTCATAAAGCGTTTTCACCGGCATGCCGGTAAAGAGTGCCAATGCGTCCTCAACCGATTGCATGGCATAGATATGAAATTTTTTATCGCGAACCGCATTAGCAATGTCTTCGCGTAAAATGATTTGCGACGCGTTTGTGGCCGGGACGACGACACCTTGAGTACCGTTCAGGCCGCCGTGATCTTTGCAGGTGCGGTAAAACCCTTCGATTTTTTCCGTGACTCCGCCGATGGACTGGGCCTTGCCGAATTGATCGACGGAACCGGTGATGGCGAGATCTTGGCGCAGGGGGGCATCGGCCAGATCGGAAAGGATTGCAAGCAGTTCCGCCATGGAGGCGCTGTCGCCTTCGACGCCGCCGTAACTTTGCTCGAATGTGACCGAGCAGTCGAACGATACGGGCATGGATTGCGCGAATTGACCGGCGAGATAGCCCTGCAGGACCATCATGCCTTTTTGCTGGATCGGTCCGCCGAGTTCGACATCACGCTCGATGTTGATGGCGCCGCGACGCCCGACCGAGGCGCGCGCGGTAATGCGGGCGGGTGCGCCGAAGGCATGATCGCCGACGTCGCGGACCGTCAGCGCGTTGATTTGCCCGATGGCCGTTCCTGTCGTGACGATGTTGACCAAGCCCTCGGTGATCACTTCTTGAATACGGTCTTCGATGCGGGCATTGCGCCGCCGCCGGTTTGCTAAGGTCGTGGCGACGTCTTCACGTTTGAGTGTAATCCGTCCCGGGCCGGCGTTCAGGGGCAGAGATTCACGGACAATATCGGCGATGACTTCATAACGGGCGCTGAGCTTTTCACGATGACCGGCGATGCGCGCGGCTTCGCCCAACAGCAGCATCAAGGCGTCGGGCTTGATGTTCACGTCGCCGAACGTTAAGGCAATATTTTGGATGAGCGTGGCGTAGCAGGCTAAATTCGAAGGGCTGGCGTCCATCACGGAATCGATATCCGCTTTGATTTTGAAATAAGCCTTAAATTCCGGATCGGCAGTAAAAAACATGTAATACCACTGCGGAGATCCGACGATCACGACATTGACGTGCAAGGGGATGGGTTCGGGCTGCGGTGAGCCGGCGATGGGAACGCCCACGGAACGGTGGATTTCTTCGATGCGGATTTCCCGGTCGCGCAGGGCTCTTTTTAAGGCCATCCAGACATAACCGTCTGCTGCGAGCGCTTCGGCACGGACCACGAGAATGCCGCCGTTCGCCCGATGGAGCGATCCTGACTGCAGCATTCGGTAATCCGTATGCAAGGCGCCGTCGATGGGTTCGTACTCGATCCGGCCGAAAAGGTTTTCATAAGTCGGGTTGGCTTCGAGCACGATACCGGTTTGTTTGCCTTCATCGTGCTCGACAAAAAGGTTTACAGCATATCGCCGTTCGGGTGTGTTAACCGGGTTGATGCCTTCTTCGCCGGCTTCGGACGGTTCGGCAAAAAATAATTTCAAATGATCAAGCAGATCCGCCCTGAACTCGGTGAGCCAGCGGGCAAACCCTGTATACTTGCCATAGGTTTTATCAAGCGTATCAAGGTAGGGGCCGATCACCTGATCACCAAGGTTGCGGGTGTACTCATCGACCCAGGCAGTGAATTCGGTGTGGCGTTGGTTGGCCTCTTTCGCGATCTCTGCCATTTTTTCGCTGATCTCTTGACCGATTTGCACCAGCTGTTCGTCCGAGACGTCCGGCTTTGCCGAAGGCTGTGGCGCAATAATTTGCCGGTTGTTTTCCGGTTCCTGATCCGATTTGCGCATAATCGTCATTTGACCCTGCGGACTGCGTCCGAGTTCGAGGCCGTGCTGGTTGGCCTCTTCCTGCAAGGCGGAAAATTTTTGCGCGATGCCGCTTTGCGCTTGTTCACTTTTCGATTTGATTTGAGATTGAAACTCGTCGCTTTGAAATGCCTCTTTTAAAGCGGCCCGCAACTGAACGATGATGCGGTTAACGTCATTATAAAGAGCGCGTCCTTTGCCGGCCGGCAGGCGGAACGGCAGCGGTTCGTTCGGGCGGCGGAAATTATTGAGATAAACCCAATCGTCCGGCGCGGGTTTTTCGGCAATATAGGATTCGAGGAATTGCAGTGTCGAGGTCATGCGCCCGCTGCTTTCCTCGCCGAGGACGAAAATATTGAAGCCCGAGTCATCCAGGGACAGGCCGAAATTCAAGGCTTCGCGGGCTCGTTCGTGGCTCGACAGGGTGAAGGGGCTACAGTCGCCCGATTTGCTGCGCGCGGTGCTGAGTTTGAAACGAGGGTAACCGACGGCGGTGGCCGGTAATTTTTTGATTTTTGCGGCCTTCGGCAATTTCATTCCTCCGGGTGGTGATGGTGCGATCATCCAGCCTTGCCGGGATTAGGTCAAGAAAAGAGCGGTAATCTCGCCAAATTGTGACGGCGGCGGGATCGAGGCGTTGAAATTGCGGGCTTGGGGCGGTATAGCCCTGCTAAACCAATTCAAACCCGATTCAAGGGAATCCATCAATGAGTGAAAATAATGGCGCCCTCAGCGGCATTCGTGTTCTTGATTTAACCCGCATTCTCGCGGGCCCGTCGTGCACGCAAATTCTCGGCGATCTCGGCGCCGATGTAATCAAGATCGAACGGCCCGGCAGCGGCGACGATACCCGGCGCTGGGGACCGCCGTTCGCCAAAACCCCCGACGGCGAGGATACGCAGGAAAGCGCTTATTATTTATGTGCGAACCGCAACAAGCGTTCGGTCACCGTCGACATGGCGAAGCCTGAAGGGGTCAAAATCCTGAAAGAACTGTTGAAGGACTGTCAGATCCTGGTCGAGAACTTCAAAACCGGCGGATTGAAAAAATACGGCTTGGATTATGAAAGCCTGAAGGATGAATTTCCCGGGCTGATTTATTGTTCGATCACCGGCTTCGGGCAAACCGGTCCGTACGCGCCGCGTCCCGGTTACGATTATCTTGCCCAAGGCATGGGCGGATTTATGTCGATCACCGGCGAGCCCGACGGCCTACCGATGAAGGCAGGCATTTCCATCGCCGATATCATGACCGGCATGTATTCCACCGTGGCCGTGCTGGCCTCACTGCATCACCGCGATGTCACCGGCGAAGGCCAGCACCTGGATTTATGCCTGCTCGATTCGATGGTTGCGACGATGACGTTCGAAGCTTCGAACTATTTAAATTCGGGTAAGCTGCCGACCCGGCTCGGTAACGCGCACCCGAATGTGGTGCCCTAT
>CALINB010000047.1 GCA_938045325.1 uncultured Rhodospirillales bacterium
ACATTAATGGTCAGGAGGATTTACTGTCACGTGTCGATGATGAAACAGCCTGTGTCGTCGTTCAAAACCCAAGCTTCTTTGGGAATCTTCAGGATTTTAATGCCCTTGCAGATCACTGCCACAGTCAAGGCGCCCTGCTGGTTGCCGTAGTTACGGAAATCGTATCCCTTGGCGCCATCACGGCACCCGGCGACATGGGCGCCGACATTGTTGCCGCGGAAGGACAATCACTGGGCAATGCCATGAGTTTTGGCGGTCCGACTGTTGGCCTGTTAGCGGCAAGAAATGAATATGTCCGGCAATTACCCGGGCGTTTATCGGGACAAACGGTCGATGCCGACAATAGACGCGGTTTTGCCTTAACTTTGTCGACACGGGAACAACATATTCGCCGGGAAAAGGCAACGAGCAACATTTGCACAAACTCCGGGCTATGCGCACTCGCATTTACTATTCATCTCACGATGCTTGGCGAAGAAGGCTTTACAAAACTCGCATATCTCAATCATGCAAATGCCGTTGTGCTGGCTGATCAAATTGACAGCCTGAAACATGCCGAAGTGTTAAACACCAACTTTTTTAACGAATTCACAGTGCGTCTATCAAAGCCTGCTGATGGGGTCGTAAACGCACTCGTTGAAAAAGGCATCCTTGCCGGTATTCCTGTATCAAGACTTTATCCGTCATTGTCAGAGACTGAAAACCTTATGCTGGTCGCCGTGACAGAGACAAACACGAAACAAGATTTCAATGCATTTATCGACCATTTAAAAAGGGCCCTGGCATGAACAACCAAACTGCCACTATCACAGGACACCGGGGACTTGATCACAACGAACCATTGATTTTTGAGCTCGATACACCGGGGCAAAGCGGCGTGGACCTGCCGGCACCGCCCGATGTTAATTCACGCATGGGCAGTCATGCCAGAAACAAGCCGGTTGGCTTGCCCGGAATTTCCGAACCGCGGGTCGTTCGACATTATCACCGTCTCAGCCGAATGAATTACAGCATCGACGGGGGCTTTTATCCGCTCGGATCGTGTACCATGAAGTACAATCCCAGAATCAATGAAAAGCTGGCCCGCCTGCCCGGCCTCGGCGACCTCCATCCTTTGCAACCAGAAAAGACGGTTCAAGGAGCCTTGGAACTTATGCACAGTTGTGCTGATTGGCTCATGACGCTGACTGGGATGCCTGGAATTGCGCTCTCCCCTGGCGCCGGCGCTCAAGGCGAACTCGTCGGGTTGATGGCGATCAGAAGTGCCCTGGAAGCCAGAGGCAATCCCCGAAAGCTCGTGTTGGTACCAGAATCGGCTCACGGTACAAATCCTGCCAGTGCGCATGCCTGCGGCTACGCCGTCCGGTCCATTCCGGATGATGAACGGGGGCGCGTTGACTTTGAGGCCTTTCAAAATGCGCTCGACGAAGACGTCGCCGCCTTGATGCTGACAAACCCAAGCACTTGCGGGTTGTTTGAAAACGACATTATTCGCATTGCCGATGCGTTACATGAAGCTGGCGCGTTTTTCTATTGTGACGGAGCAAACTTTAACGCCATGGTTGGGCGTGTCCGGCCCGGCGACCTCGGCATCGATACAATGCACTTGAATTTGCATAAAACATTTTCAACACCCCATGGCGGCGGTGGTCCTGGTAGCGGGCCCGTAGTTTTCTCGGAAGCCTTAATGCCTTTTGCGCCGCTACCGGCTATCGAAATAAAAGATGGGCAATTCCAATTAATCGAACACATACAAGACTCGGGCGATAGTCCATTTGGCCGCGTTAAGGGGTTTCATGGTCAATTCGGCATGTTTGTACGCGCTGTCGCATACATGTTGAGCCTAGGTTCAGACGGATTACGCCAGGTGTCATCCGACGCCGTTTTGAATGCCAACTATTTGCTGTCCCAATTGGATGATGTGTTGCATCTGCCGTTTGAAGGCCCCTGTATGCATGAAGTTTTATTCGATGATCGATCGCTTAAAGACACAGGTGTCACGACGCTTGATATCGCAAAGGCCCTGCTTGATGAAGGGTTCCATCCGATGACCATATATTTTCCCCTTGTCGTTCATGGTGCCATGCTTATGGAGCCAACAGAAACGGAGAGCAAAAAAACGTTGGATTCCTATATAAAGGCCTTACGTGGTTTGATTGAGCAAAGTCATGCCGGCCAAAGCGAGAAAATGCACAATGCTCCACAGTTAACACCGAGACGGCGTCTCGATGAAACGGCAGCGGCACGTCATCCGATATTACGATGGAATCCAAAAACAGAAAAAACCGCAGAATAACTACCTGTGATTAAATAAATCCACCTTCCGAATTATCTTCGTCATGCGGGATCAATGCATCTTCTTCTTCAGACGTGAACAGCGTCTCGACATAGGTGATTTCCTTACGCATCCCTCTGCGAGACATAAACTTCGTCTGTGCAGGCCCCGGAAGATCGGAAAAAAGTATGACGCCTTTGTCGATTAAAACCTCGATGATATCTTCGAGAACCCGGACGAAATCCAAGTCAGATTGCATAAAATCCCATCTTGTTTGCGCCTGCGGGTCATCAAGGGCGAGAAATTCGATAAGCTCCGGATCATCGGCCGGCACCTGTTCCAAACTAGGCCCCGTTTGCTGATAGACAGCTTGGATCCCCCCTTCGGGGTTGCGTTCAATAAACGGCATAAATAAGCCTCCCTTGGCTTGGTATGAACAGTCAGCTTGTTAGAAACTCAACCCAAAGCCTTAACGGTTTCCATGTGCTAAGTTATCATAAATATAGAAATTTTTGAATCTGACGGGATAAAACAGTCATTTATTTTATTGTGATTTGTCAGTTCACATGTTTAATAGCCCGGAATTCCGGGGAAATTCGCTGCAAGCAGCACAGGTTTAATAAGAATGCTTAATTGGGTTTTTGGCAATATCGTCAAACGTAAGAGGAAACGCCGGCGGAGCGAAAAGCGTCCCAAGGGCAATAAGCCTCCGTATGAAGAGGCTAAAATAATTGCTGAAAAGGGCAGCGTCGAGGAGCGCCGTAATTTAGCTTCTCATGAAAACCTTGAACCTGAAATTCTTTATTATTTTACGGACGATGAAGCACCGGAAGTACGCCGGGAGGTTGCTAATAACCCCGGCACACCACTGCAAGCCGATTTAATTCTCGCCCACGACACGAATGATGAAGTTCGAATGGAGCTCGCGAGAAAAATCGGCCAACTCGTGCCGCATTTGCCGCGGGAACAGAATAAACGCCTGGCAGAAATGGCGCTAGAAGTTCTTGAAATTCTTGCTGAAGATCAGTTGCCCATGGTCCGA
>CALINB010000048.1 GCA_938045325.1 uncultured Rhodospirillales bacterium
GGTCGGCCGGGCCTTCATAGTCTTTGGCTGATTTAACATCACCTTCATCGGCAACCGCGATTGCCTTCATCACCGGCAGCTGGAATTTTTCCTTGATCGCGCTTACCCGCGCCGGTGTCTCGCTGCCGTGCAACTGCAGCAAATTGAGCGGCACGGTACCGAGGATCACTTCGATCTCGTCATCGGTGGCATCGACCAGCAAACCGGTCTTGGTCACGTGTTGCGGCACGTGTCCGGATAAAACTTGCGCATCGAACGGCGTCACGTGGCGTGGCGATTTCTCGAAAAAGACGAAGCCGACATACGCGGCCCCGTTTTCAACCGATGCGCGCACGGCATCGACGGTCTTCAAGCCGCAAATTTTAACGGTCAGAGACATCGCTACCCCGCTTCGATTTCATCGACGATGCGCTTGGCCGCTTCAAGCGGATCTTTCGCCGACGTGATCGCGCGCCCGATGACGAGGTAATCGGCTCCGCACGCGATGGCCTTGGCGGGCGTCATGATCCGTTTTTGATCGTCACTTGATGCCCACGTGGGACGAATGCCCGGCACCACTAATTTAAATTTTTTCCCCAACGCCTTGCGCAGCGCGGTGACTTCTTTGGGCGAGCACACCACGCCGTCGAGCTTGCAGTCCTGGGCAAGCTCGGCGAGACGCAGCACCTGGCTTTGCACTGACCCTCGGCGCACGCCGGTCGCGGCAAGATCGTCAGCTGATAATGACGTCAGCACGGTCACCCCGAGCACCCACGGCCGGGGGACGTTGAATTCTTTTGCAGCCGACCGAGCCGCCTTGACCGCCGCCGTCATCATCGCCGGCCCACCGCCGGTATGCACGTTAAGCATTAGCGGTCCCAACGCGGTGGCCGCGCGTACGGCTTGCGCCACCGTATTGGGAATGTCGTGAAACTTCAGATCGAGGAACAGCGGCATGCCGAGGGCCGCGACTTTTTTCGCACCCTGTGGGCCGTTGGCGGTAAAGAACTCCTTGCCGATTTTGACCCCGCCGACGAGACCCTTGAGTTTGCGCGCCAACGTCGTTGCGGTTTTGACGTCGTCGGTGTCGAGCGCCACCAAGATACGTTCATGGGGTTTCAGTGCGGTCATGCAGCGGGCCGTTCGAGTCCAAAAAGCAGATCGATGGTTTAAAACATTCTTGAATCCGTCTCATGAGTGAGGCGGTTCTGATCCGGCTTTATCGACTGTTTTGACTCTTCACGCAAGGCGGCCAATTCGCTACGCACCCGCACCGTTTCGCGTTCAGCGGCACGGGCCCGGCTGCGTTGGCGTGCATTGCCCCACCACGCGACAAGACCGCCTATCACGAAACCGAGCAGCAAACTCGCCAAAACGATCCCGAAGACCGGCAGTTCGACGATAAACCCGAACGGCCAGAAATCGACCGGGGTCACGGCACGGTTGGAGACGGAAAAAACGATGGCCGCAGCGGCGAGCGGCAACATCACGATCCAGGAAAGCCAGCGCATGGCCGAATTTTCCTTATAATAGAAGAGACTAGTTATTCAGCTTATCGCGCAGCTGCTTGCCGGTTTTAAAATACGGAATGTACTTGGATTCGACCTGGACCGCTTCACCGGTGCGCGGATTGCGCCCGACCCGCGAGCCCCGCTCCTTGACCGAAAAAGCGCCGAAGCCGCGTAATTCGACCCGATCGCCACGCGCCAACGCAGACGTGATTTCATCGAAGATCGTACTGACAATCCGCTCGACATCCCGTTGGTATAAATGGGGATTTTGTTCTGCGAGCTTGGCAATCAGTTCAGATTTTGTCATGACCCCCGTTTCCCTTTGCGCAAGTAGGGCACGTGCACCAAACACTTAAGTAAGCGTCCTTATGATAACGCTTTTCTAACATTTTGAAACAACGTGCCTTTCCATCCTCGTTTTGTTTTATTTCATTTTCTCGTCTGGCGGTTCAGGCCTGCCGCCAAACGGGCTGTATCAATATCAGCGCAACTCAGGGTGCCAAACCGAGATCGGGCCGTCAAGTCTAAGTCTTTCAGAAAACACGATTTTTCCAACAATACCGCCTAATAATTCACGCCACTTTTCGCTTAAAGGCGCCACCCCGACGTCGCGAACCGGAAGTTTTTGGGGAATTTTGCGTTTTTCGGCAAGCCATTGCCGAGCCGCCGCCTCGCCGCCGAGGCTGTCTAAAAGCCCGTTTTTCAAGGCCTGACGGCCGGTATAGACGCGCCCGTCGGCCAGTTTTTTAGCCTTGGCATCATAGAATTGACGCCGCTCTTTCACCAAACCAACGAACATCTCATAGAGATCCAGCACCACATCGCGGATCGCCGTGCGGGCTTGATCGGAGAACGGCTCCATCGGGTTCGGCTGCGCTTTCAGCCGCCCGCTCTTAACGGACTCCGGTTTGACGCCGATTTTTTCGAGCAGTTTGGTCACATCCGCGGTCTGCATTAAGACGCCGATGGAACCGGTGATCGAGCCGGCGTGTGCAAAGATGCGATCGGTAGCAATAGCAACCATATAAGCCGCCGAGGTTGCCGTTTCCCCCATGACGGCGACGACCGGTTTCTTTTTCGCGAATTTCCGGACGCTATGGTAAAGCGCCTCGCCGCCGACGACGGTCCCGCCGGGGCTGTTAATCCGAATGATCAACGCCTTAACGTTGTCATCTGAAGTGAGCTCCTTAAGTAACGCGTGACGGTCTTGGTCGTCGTAAATAATGCCCTGGACGGCCAGACGGGCAACATAATCGCGCGCGACAAGCGGTTCGTCCCGCGCGGCGGCAACGACGATGATCCCGATCACGGCAACCACGGCGGCAATACGCCAAAACGTCAGGCGTCTTTTAAGCCGCCGCCGGTCGACAATGTGATCCGTCTCTGCTGACATCGCGCATCCACCCTGCCGTTATGTGATCAAGGGTTCCGAAACGAGGCCGGGATTACTCCTTTTTCTCAGCCTCATCCTGATCGGCCCCAGCGCCGTTCGCTTCATCGCTGGCGGCCCGTTTTTCTTCAATCGCCGCACCGAGAATATCACCGAGGCTGGCGCCCGAGCTGGATGACCCATATTCGGACATCGCCTGCTTTTCCTGCTCGACTTCAAGTTGCTTGATCGAGAGGGTTAACTTGCGGCTGGCGGTGTCGATTTGCGTGATCTTCGCATCGACTTTTTCGTCTGCCGCAAACCGGTCGGGACGCTGCTCGCTCCGGTCGCGCGACAGTTCTGCCCGGCGAATAAATCCGGTCAAGCCTTCGCCAACCTGCACTTCGATGCCGGTGTTGGTCACTGCCGTCACCGTACACGTCACGACACTGCCTTTTTTCAGGTTATCTATGCCGCTCTCGAACGGATCGTCGCTCAGTTGTTTAATACCGAGGCTGATGCGTTCTTTTTCGACATCGATATCAAGAACCTTGGCTTTAACCGACGTGCCTTTTTCATAGTCTTTGAGCGCTTCTTCGCCGGCTTTCTCCCACGACAGATCGGATAAATGAGCCATGCCGTCGATCTCGCCGGGCAAGCCGACGAACAAGCCGAATTCGGTGATGTTTTTGATCTCGCCTTCAACCTCGGCGCCGACCGGATATTGTTCGGCAAAGGCCTGCCAGGGATTGGCTTGGCATTGCTTGAGGCCGAGGCTGATCCGGCGCTTATCGGAATCCACATCCAGCACCATGACTTCCACTTCCTGGCTGGTGGAAACTAATTTGCCGGGATGGGCGTTCTTTTTGGTCCAGCTCATTTCCGAAACGTGCACCAAGCCTTCGACGCCGGCTTCAAGCTCAACAAACGCACCGTAATCGGTGATGTTGGTCACCCGGCCCGTGAACTTGGCGTTGACCGGGAACTTCGCTTCGACGCCCTGCCACGGATCGTCCTCGAGCTGTTTCATGCCGAGAGAGATGCGTTGCGTATCTGAGTTGAAACGAATGACCTGCACTTTGACGGTTTGCCCGACCTGCAGCGCCTCGCTCGGATGATTGATCCGGCGCCAGGCAATATCGGTCACATGCAGCAAGCCGTCGACGCCGCCGAGATCGACGAATGCACCGTAATCGGTGATGTTCTTGACGACCCCTTCGAGGACCTGACCTTCGGACAGGTTCGAAATCAGCTCGGTGCGGGCTTCGGCGCGGGTTTCTTCCAACACGGCACGGCGCGAAACGACAATATTATTGCGCGCACGGTCCATCTTGAGAATTTGGAACGGTTGCGGCGAGCCCATCAACGGGCTGATGTCGCGCACCGGACGAATGTCGACTTGGCTGCCCGGCAAGAACGCCACGGCGCCGGCAAGGTCGACGATGAAGCCGCCTTTGACTCGGCCGAAAATAACTCCGTTGACCCGCTCGCCTTTCTTCAAGGCCAGCTCCAACTCGGCCCAGGCTTCCTCGCGGCGCGCTTTTTCGCGGCTCAGACGGACGATGCCGTCTTTGTCCTCGAAGCGTTCGACAAAAATGTCGATACGGTCGCCGATACTGGGCGATGCTTTTTCAGCCGGTGTTTCAAATTCTTTTAAGGGAACGCGGCCTTCCGATTTCAAACCGACATCGACCACGACGACATCGCTGTCGATGGCGATAATGGTCCCTTTGACCACTTGGCCTTCGAATGTATCCGCTTCGCCTAAGGTTTCGTTGAGAAGGTCTTCGAAATTTTCTCCAGTGGAGAATTCAGCCGCATTGGCGGCCTCTTGAGTCGCTGTGCTCATCTATAGTTTCCTCATCATTTACGTTTCGGGCCAACCGGTTGGTTCCGGTGGTCTTGCCACATTAAAAAAATAACTCTGATCGCTGCGTTCGATCGCCGCTTACCCAGAGCGGGTCTGCTGTTGGATATAGTCCAATGCCGCGGCGAAAACCGCATCGGCATCCAGATCACTGGTATCGAGGACAAACGCATCGTCCGCCGGGAACAGTGGTGAAACGTCCCGCCCTGAATCGCGGGCGTCCCGTTCCTTCATATCCTGCAGAACGCGGGCATGTATAGCTTCCTCGCCGCGCTCCTGCAACTCCTTAAGTCGGCGTTCGGCGCGCACCTCCACGCTGGCCGTCACGAACAGCTTGGCGTCGGCCTCCGGACAGACCACGGTGCCGATATCCCGGCCGTCCAGAACGACGCCGTTTTTACCGGTCGGCGGGTTTGCCGCAAATGAGCGCTGAAAGGCCAAAAGGGCCGCGCGCACCGCCGGAATGGCGGAAACCTTGGAAGCCGCATTGGCCACATCGTCGGTTCTAAGGGCCGGATTATCGAAATGGGCCGGATCCAGTGCTTGAGCGGCGGCTTCCGCCAATTCGGGGTTTTCCGGATCGTCGCCCTTTTCGAGCAGCTGATAACCGACGGCCCGGTACAACAAGCCGGTATCCAAATAAGCGAGCCCCAAGTGCTCGGCGACGCGGCGCGCCAATGTTCCTTTTCCGGCCGCCGCCGGCCCGTCGATCGCGATAATCATGGTGCTGCTCCGATATCGGCGCCAATCCCGGTCATCAAATCCGTAAACTCGGGAAAGCTGGTTGCAATGGGGGCGGAGTCATCAATACGGACCGGTTGATCCGTGACCAGGCCCAAAACCAGAAACGCCATGGCAATGCGGTGATCCCATTCGGTGGCGATGGCGGCAGTGCCGTGCAAGCCTTGCGGCGGTTTGCCATTGCCGTGAATAATAAGACTGTCCTCGCCTTCTTCCAAATCAACCCCGCAAGCCGTGAGCCCTTTGGCCATGACGGCGAGCCGGTCGCTTTCCTTGACCCGCAATTCGGCCAACCCGGTCATAGTGGTGGTACCATCGGCACACGCCGCCGCCACGGCGAGAATGGGAAACTCGTCGATCATTTTGGGCACCCGTTCGGACGGCACGGCAACACCTTTCAGGCCGCCGGCGGTCACTTTTAAATCGCCGACCGGCTCACCGGCCATGTCTTGGCTGTTTTCGGTTTTAATCGCAGCCCCCATGTCGAGCAGCGTATCGAGCAAACCGGTGCGCAACAGATTAAGACCGACATTTTTTAGCGTAACGGATGAACCCGGTGCCAGTAGCGCAGCAACCAACGGAAACGCCGCCGAGGAAATATCCGCCGGCACGGGAATCTCCTTGCCGGTTAATTCCGGCTGGCCGGTAAGCGTGATGGCGCGCCCGCCGCCGGATAAATCTTCGACATCAATCTCGGCACCGAAATAGCGCAGCATTTTTTCCGTGTGGTCGCGCGTCGGTTGCGGCTCGATCACCGTCGTCTTGCCGGGCGTGTTCAAGGCCGCCAAAAGAACGGCCGACTTCACTTGCGCCGAGGCGACCGGCAGTTCGTACGTGATGGGAATGGGATGGGCCGTGCCGGACACGGTCACCGGCAGCAGGCCGCCGTCGCGGGAATCAAAACCGGCGCCGAACTGTTCGAGCGGTGTCATCACCCGGTTCATCGGGCGGCGGCGCAAAGAGTCATCACCGGTGATCACGCTTTTGATGGGTTGTGTCGCAAGCAGCCCCATCAACAACCGTGAACCGGTACCTGAGTTGCCGAGATCAAGAACGTTTTGCGCTTCGATCAGCCCGCCGGCACCACGACCATCGATCAGCCAAGCCCGCTTGCCGCCGGCATCGCTGCATTCAATGGGAATGCCCAATTGACGTAGCGCATCAGCCGTCGCCATAACGTCTTCGGCCTCCAAGAGACCGGTCACCCGGCTTCGCCCGACGGCGCTGGCGCCCAAGATCAAAGCCCGGTGCGAGATCGATTTGTCCCCGGGCAGGCTGACCGAGCCGGTCAGGGGCGCCGATTTTCGTGAAATCAAGGGTTGCGGTTCGCTCGGCATCTTCAGTCTTTATTACCGGTTAACAAGAGAAACACAGGGGTCCTCATGGGGAAGTCATTCAAAAACCTATTTGTTTTCGGGCACACTGTAAAACGGTTCCGTTCAGAACGATACCCCGCCGGTTAATCTTTACCGGGGCCTTGTCATCGTACCGTCAACACGGCATCATTTTTTCTGTCAAACACTGATTTTTGGTTTTGACAGAGCGCGTGGATCATGGCAATTGGCTTTAGCTTAAAATTCTAATAAGCGGAGAAACGACGGTGCCGAATAAAGATTGGGGAACGAAAAGAACGTGCCCAAGTTGCGGGGCTAAATTTTACGACCTCAAACGCAACCCCATTGAATGCCCGAAGTGCGAATTTACGTTTGAGCCGGAAGCGCCGAAACGGCCCGCACGGGAAATGGCCGCCGCCGCCGCGGCACCCGTATCCGAAAAAGCCAAAGCGTCGGATGAAATTCTCGAGCAATCAAAAGACAGCGATAACGACGAGGATATTGATGTCGATTTGGATGTCGATCTCGATGACGACGACGATGACGACGACGAAGATCAAGGCGTGCTTGAGGACGCCTCTGACCTGGTCGGCGACGATGATGTTCCTTCCGTGAAGGAAAAATCCGGCGATGACTCGGACGACGACCGCTAACCGCGGTTAAGGGCCGAATACCGCCCGCGACGCCTTGCGGGGATTTCTCTTGCCAGTAACCCCGGAACTTCCTTATGTTCCCCCCCGTGAAATAAATACGTATCTTTAAGATGCGTTTCGTGCCGGGACCGGCGACCCAAGCCGCTACCCTGATATAAGGGAACCCGCACACCATAAAGGGGCCGTAGCTCAGTTGGGAGAGCGCTACAATGGCATTGTAGAGGTCAGGGGTTCGATTCCCCTCGGCTCCACCATTTCTCTTAATCTTGAAACTTTTTTAAATCGTCCGGCGTGTCGATGTCCTGCGTCACGCTGTCATCATCCATATCAATTTCAACGACGTGGGCTTGGTGATGAGCGATTAATTTTTTCGCACCCGTATCGCCTGTTAACGCCTGCATCTCGGTGAAATATTTTTGCGGCCACACCACAGGGTTCCCTTGTTGCCCATCAAACACCGGCACGCAAATTTTCTCACTCTTGTGTTTCCCAAATTCAATGACCAAGCGATCGATGTGTTCGACTTTCAGCTTCGGCATATCGCCAAGACAAATGATGGCCCCCAGCGCCGACTGGGGCACCTTCTCAAGGCCACACAATAAAGATGTGCTGAGGCCATCTTCATATCGTCCGTTATGGGTGAACGTGACATCGCACCCTTGAAGGGCTCGATGAATGGCCGACTCCTGATGGCCGGTGACGACAATGATAGAACTCACGCGAGAGGCGCAGACTTGATCAAGCACACGCCGCACAAGGGGTGTCCCGTCAATGGGTGCCAACAGCTTATTCGCTTCCCCCATGCGCGAAGACGTGCCGGCAGCCAGCACGACGGCAACGACACGGGTGTCCGGGTTTGTCACTTTGCCCCGGGTTGGCTTGAGGTTGGTTGGCGCATGACCTGTGTCATTTGAGCGAGAATCGAAATCGCGATTTCTGTCGGCGACAACGCACCGATCGATAAACCAACCGGTCCATGAATGCGCGCGATTTCTTCATCGCTGAGACCCGCTTCCTTCAAGCGCTCGCAACGGCTCGCATGGGTGCGCCGGCTGCCCAGGGCACCGACGTAAAATGCGGGCGAGCGGAGCGCAAACATAATGGCCGGTTCGTCGAACTTCGGATCGTGACTGAGTGTCACGACCGCTGAGCGATGATCGGGTTGCAGTTTTTCCAAGGCCGGTTCCGGCCACTCGTCCATCATGGTCACGCCGGGAAACCGGTCGGCGGTGGCGAACGCGCTACGCGGGTCGATCAGGATCACGTCGTAACCGGCCATCTTCGCCATCGGCGATAACGCCTGCGCGGTATGGACCGCACCGATGATGATCAAACGCAACGGCGGGTTATAGGCGCGCACGAACAAGGTTTTGCCGCCACCCGTTTCGATCGAGCCGCTACGGTCCTGGCGCAAGCGTTCCTGTACGGCTTTCATCGCCTCTTCATCAAGGGCGGCACCGTCGACGACGCCGGTTTCGTTGACCAAGCGTTCTTCGCCGGTTGCAAAATCCGTGACATGCGCCATCGCCTTTTTTTCGGCGCGCGCCTTCAACAAGGTATCCAGATATGCCCTTTTCATTGCGGCTTATTCACTCATTTATTGATTTCGGTTTATTTCAACGGCTCGACGAAAACGTGAACTTCGCCGCCGCAGGAGAGGCCGACTTCCCAGGCCATATCATCGGTGACGCCGAATTCCATCAATTCGGGCTTGCCCTCTTTAATGACACTCTTGGCCTGATCGATGACCGCCCCTTCGATGCAGCCGCCGGAGACGGACCCCACCATGGTGCCCTCATCATTCACCGCCAATTGACTGCCGACAGGCCGCGGTGAAGACCCCCAGGTCTTGACCACGGTCGCGAGCGCCACGCCATGGCCTTCGTCTTGCCACGCCGCCGCTTGGGTCAACACATCATCCAGATCAGTCGTCATTGTCTGCCGGCTCCTCATATTCAAAAACGCGAATACACATTTAACAATATAACTGTAACGTAGAAATTGACGAAAATCACCTAAACACGATTGCCAAGCTTACCGTAAGGTGGATAAAGTCATTCTTAACAAAAATACAAGCCTAATTCAGACATTTCGGGAAATATCACCATGGGACAATTCGGAATCGGCCAGCCGGTTCGGCGCAAAGAAGACGTTCACTTCGTCACCGGCCAAGGCTGCTACAACGACGATGTTAATCTTGAGGGCCAAGCGCAAGTTCAGTTTTTGCGCTCACCCCATGCGCATGCGGAAATCGTATCCATCGACACGTCAGAGGCCGAGAAAGCACCCGGCGTCATCGCTATTTTTACCGGCAAGGAAGCCGAAGCCGACGATTTTCCCGTTTTGTACTGCCTCGCTAATATTAAAGCGAGAAGCGGCAAACCGATGTTTTCGCCGGGCCGCACGGCGCTTTGTACCGATAGGGTCCGCTTCGTCGGCGATCTTGTCGCCATGGTCGTTGCCGAAACCATCGATCAAGCCAAGGATGCGATTGAACTCATTGAGGTCGAGTACAACGAACTGCCGTCCAACACCGACACGGCGACAGCTGCGAGCCCGGATACCCCGCAAATTTGGCCCGATGCCGAAAACAACACCGTCGCGTTTTACGAAAACGACGACCCGGCAAAAGTCGATGCCATTTTCGAAAAAGCCTACAAAGTGGCTAAAGTCGATGTGGTCAACCCGCGCGTCATGGGCTCACCCATGGAACCCCGTTCGGCACTCTCGACCTACGATGAGGAAAAGGATCTCGTCACGTTGCACAAACCATCACAAGGCGTGCACCGGACATGGGGAAACATCGTCAAGCATTTGCCGAAGCTCGATAAAGAAAACATCCGCATTGTTTCGCATCATACCGGTGGCGGCTTCGGCCTCAGGACGAAGTCCTATCCGGAAAGCACCCTGATGATTTGGGCGGCTAAACGGCTGAAAAGACCGCTCAAGTGGCGCGGCGACCGCTACGAAACCATGGTGTGCGATACCCATGGCCGCGATCATATCACCCACGGCGAGGTTGCCTTGGACGAACAGGGCAAGATCATGGCCGCGCGAATATATGTGACAGCCAGCGTCGGTGCCTATCCGTTCGAGAACGGACCGGCCGTGCCGACCTTTTCCAGCGGGCGCGTGACGGGCCAAGTGTACGTCATTCCGGCAATCCACCACACGGTTCGCACCGTGATGACCAACAACTCGCCGACCTGCAGCTATCGTGGTGCCGGTCGACCCGAAGCCGCCTACATCATGGAACGCCTGATGGAAGAGATTGCCAACGTGATGGACATTACGCCGGCCGAAGCGCGGCGCCGCAATTTCATTACCCCGGACATGATCCCTTATATCAATAACCAGGGGTTTGAAATCGACTCGGGCCATTTCGAAGAAACCATGGATATGGCCATCGATTTGCACGACTGGAACGGTTTCGAAGCGCGCAAAAAAGAATCCGAAGCCCAGGGAAAAATGCGCGGTATCGGTATCGGTTACTTTATCGAAGCTTCCGGCGGCCAACCCGAGGAAGAGGCCCGCGTGAAGATCGACGAAGACGGCAAGGTTACGCTTTATGTCGGCACGTACTCTCAAGGCCAAGGCCATGCCACCGTGTTCCCGCAGATCATCGCCGATAAGCTCGGTGTCGATTACGATTCAATTGACGTGATCGACGGCGGCGACACCCATGGTGAAGTGCCGTTCGGACGCGGCTCAGGCGGCTCACGCTCATCCATGATGGGCGGCACGGCAACGGCACGTTCGTGCGATGAAGTCATTGTCAAAGGCAAAAAAATCGCCGCTCACAACCTGCAAACCTCGCCGAATAAAATCGAATTCGAAGAGGGTGTGTTTAAAGCCGTCGACAGCGGCGGCACGATGACCATCCTCGAGGTTGCCAAAATCGCCAACGATAAAAGCAAAATTCCCGACGATATCGAGCCGGGCCTGAACGAACGGTATCACTATGACCGGGGCAATGTGCCGACATCCTACAATCACCCCAACGGCTGTCATATCGCCGAAGTGGAAATCGATCCCGCGACCGGCGTGATCGAGGTGGTGAAATACACCGCGGTCGATGATAACGGCGTCGTTCTCAACCCGATGATCGTACACGGCCAAATTCACGGCGGCGTCGTGCAAGGCCTCGGCCAGGCATTGTTTGAGCGCACGACCTACGATCCCGAAAACGGCCAGATCATTACGGGATCGTTCCTCGATTACGCGATGCCGAAAGCCAAACATGTCCCGGACTTGGTCGCGGCGAATAACGAAAACGCGCCGTGCCCGGTTAACGAACTCGGCGTCAAAGGGGCCGGCGAAGGCGGCTGCTGCGGCGCGCCACCGGCGATTGTGAATGCGACGTTGAATGCGCTTAAACCGCTCGGCATCACCCATGTCGACATGCCGTTGGATTCCGAAAAAATCTGGCGCTTGATCCAAAACGCTAAATCCGCCGCGGCGGCAGAATAATAATAAGGGGGAAAACATGAGCATCACCGTCAACATGACCGTAAACGGCAAGAAAGTTTCCGGCGACGTGGAGCCGCGCACCTTGCTCGTCCATTTTATCCGCGAACACTTAAAACTCACCGGCACCCATGTCGCCTGCGACACCAGCCAATGCGGCGCCTGTACTGTGCACGTCGACGGCAAGGCCGTGAAATCCTGCACCATGCTGGCTGTACAAGCCGAAGGAGCGGACGTCACCACCATTGAAGGCGTCGCCAACGCGGACGGCTCGCTTCATCCGATGCAATTCGCCTTTCAGGACAACCACGGCTTGCAATGCGGCTTCTGCACACCGGGCATGGTGATGATGGCGATCGATATCGGCAAACGCCACGCGAACCCGGATGCCGATACGGTGCGCCATGAACTCGACGGCAACATCTGCCGCTGCACCGGTTATCACAACATCGTTAAAGCGGTCATCGCCGGCGCCAAAGCGATGAACGCATCCAAATAAGGGGCCTAAGCAATGTATAATTTCGACTATCACAAACCGGCTAGCCTCGATGAAGCGTTGGCATTGCTGAAAGACTCCGACGACGCGATGGTGATCTCCGGCGGCATGACATTGCTGCCGACCATGAAACAGCGCCTGGCATCGCCGTCGGCACTCATCGATTTGAGCGGCATCAGCAATCTATCCGGCATTACACTGAGCGGGAATACACTCACCATCGGCGCCATGACGTGTCATGCCGACGTCGCAACCTCTGCCGACGTTCAAAAAGCTATTCCGGCATTATCGCATTTGGCTGGGCACATCGGCGATCCGCAAGTCCGCAACCGGGGCACCATTGGCGGCTCCGTTGCCAATGCCGACCCGGCGGCCGATTATCCGGCGGCGGTTCTCGGCTTAAACGCAACGATCGAAACGAACACGCGAAAAATTGCCGCCGACGATTTCTTCGTCGATTTATTTGAAACCGCCCTGGATGAAGGTGAAATCGTCACCGCCGTTCATTTTGCCGTTCCGGATCAAGCGGGTTACGCCAAGTTTGAAAATCCGGCATCCGGTTACGCCATGGTTGGCGTGATGGTAGCCAAATACGGCAGTGATGTGCGTGTCGCCGTCACCGGCGCCGGCCCCAGCGCGTTCCGGGCCGCTGACATGGAAGCGGCTCTCGCGAAAAACTTTTCGCCCGATGCCTTGGGGGGAATTTCGGTTTCCGCCGATGGCTTAAACAGCGATATGCATGCCAGTGCGGCGTACCGCGCCCACCTCGTTACCGTGATGGCGCAGCGCGCGGTCGCCGCGGCTTAACGTCAACCCGGAGCGCCGCCATGGGGCAATTCGGTATCGGCCAACCAGTTCGGCGCCAGGAAGACATACGCTTTGTCACCGGCCAAGGTTGCTTCACGGACGATTTCAACATCGACGGCCAGGCCTACGTTCAGTTTCTGCGTTCGCCGCACGCGCATGCGGAAATCGTTTCAATCAATACTTCAAGTGCTGAAACCGCGCCTGGTGTTATTGCGGTGTTTACCGGCAAAGAAGCCGAGGCCGACGATTTTCCCGTCCTGCGTTGCAATGCCAAAATACCGTGCAAAGACGGCTGGGAGATGTTTTCACCGCCCCGCCCTGCCCTTTGTACCGATCGGGTCCGCTTCGTCGGCGATCTCATGGCAATGGTGATTGCCGAAACCGCCGAGCAGGCGAAAGACGCCGCCGAACAGATTGAGATCGATTACAACGAATTGCCGTGCCACACCGATACCGCCACGGCTGCTTTACCGGATACGCCGCAACTCTGGCCCGGCTGCAAAGAAAACACGGTTTCCTATTGGGAAAATAAAGACCCCGCCCCCGTCGATGATGTTTTTTCAAAAGCTTTTAAAGTTGCGAAAGTCGATGTCATCAGCCCGCGGGTCATGGGCTCGCCCATGGAACCCCGCGTCGCCGTCGCGGATTATGATGCCGAAAAAAATCTCACAACGATATACAACCCGTCCCAGGGTGTGCACCGGCAATGGAATCTGTTCCCGAAATACCTGCCCAAGCTTGAGCAAGAAAACATCCGCGTCGTCTCGCTTGATGTTGGTGGCGGATTCGGCCTGCGCATCAAGACTTATCCGGAAAGCACCCTGCTGATCTGGGCGGCGGCGCGCCTAAAAAGAGCGTTAAAGTGGTGCGGTGATCGTTACGAGACGTTGGTGTCCGACAACCACGCCCGCGATCATGTCACCCACGGCGAGTTGGCACTCGATGAAGACGGCAAGATTATGGCCGCGCGCATTCATGTCACCGCGAGCATCGGTGCCTATCCGCTTGAAAAAGGACCCGCCGTACCGACGTTCTCGAGCGGGCGCGTCACCGGACAGGCTTATATCATTCCCGAATTGCATCACACGGTGCGTTGCGTTTTTACCAATAACTCGCCGACTGAAGCTTACCGCGGCGCCGGGCGGCCCGAGGCCGCCTACATCATGGAACGCCTCATGGAGGAAGCGGCCATCGTGATGAATCTTGAACCCGCCGAAATTCGCCGGCGAAATTTTATCACGCCTCAAATGCTCCCGTACATCAACACGCAGGGTTTCGAAATCGACTCGGGTCACTTCGAGGAAACCATGGACATAGCGATGAAGCATGCCGACTGGAACGGATTTAAGGCGCGCCAAAAAGAAAGTGAAGCCCGCGGAAAAATGCGCGGCATCGGCATTGGATATTTCATCGAAGCCTCCGGCGGTACCACGCCATACGAAGAAGCCCGGGTCCGGTTTAACGACAACGGCACCGTGACGTTGTTCGCCGGCACGTTTTCCCACGGCCAGGGTCACGCCACGGTATTTCCGCAAATCGTCGCCGATAAACTCGGTATCGATTACAACACCATCGATTACGTCGATGACGGCGATACCCACGGCGAGGTGACCTTCGGCGGCGGGACCGGCGGGTCGCGATCGTCCATGATGGGCGGCACCGCAACGGCGCGCTCGTGTGATGCCGTCATCGTCAAAGGTAAAAAAATCGCCGCTCATAACTTGCAAACAACGCCCGAAAAAATCGAATTTAACAACGGTGTGTTCAAGGCCGTCGATAGCGGTGGCACCATGACGATCCTGGAAGCCGCCGCCGCCGCACGCGATCCGGAAAAGCGGCCCGACGATGTCGAATCAGGTTTCGATGAACGCTACCGCTACGACCGCAACAACGATGAAACAACCGGCCGGACACGCATCACCAAGGAAACCCATAATCATCCCAACGGCTGCCATATCGCTGAAGTCGAAATCGATCCCGACACCGGCGTCATTACCGTCGTGAACTATACCGCTGCCGACGATAACGGTATCGTCCTCAATCCGATGATCCTGCATGGACAAATACACGGCGGCGTCGTGCAAGGGCTCGGCCAGGCCCTCCTCGAACGAACGACTTACGATGCCGAAACCGGCCAGTTCCTGACCGGCTCGTTCCTCGACTACGCCATGCCGCGCGCCAAGCACGTGCCCAACATCACGACCGTAAACAACGAAAATGCGCCGTGCCTGGTCAACGAGCTTGGCGTCAAGGGTGCGGGTGAAGGCGGCTGCTGCGGCGCACCGCCGGCGATCGTGAACGCGGTGCTGAATGCGCTGAAGCCGCTCGGCATTACACACATCGACATGCCACTTCATTCGGAAAAGATCTGGCGCCTTATTCACGAAGCCAAACGAGCGGGCGCATCAGCCGCTTAATTCTGCGGCGGCCAAAACGCATCACGCCGGTGAAACCGCCACAATAAAAGGACGGCGGCGATCGTGAGGCCGATGGCAAAACCGATCCAGATACCTAAGCCGCCGAAACCGAACCGGAACGTTAGTAAGTAACAGGCAGGAAAGCCGATGACCCAGTAACTGAAGATGGCGACCAAACTGGGTGTGCGGGTGTCTTTCAATCCGCGCAGCACACTTGCGCCGACCGCCTGCAAACCATCCACCCATTGAAACAAGCCGGCGATGATTAAGTAGGTCACGGACAACGTTATCAATGGCGCATTTTGCGGTGCTTCGATATCCAAAAACAAATCGATCAGCGGCACCGGGATCAACCAAAACAACACCGCCGGAATAAAGGCATAAACGCAGATGATGCCGAGCGCCGTCCAACCCGCGTAGGCGACACCGCGCGCCTGATTGGCGCCCGCCGCCCAGCCGACCCGGATTTCGGCCGCCTGTGACAATCCGAGCGGCACCATGAAAGCAAACGATGCATATTGAAAGGCGATAGCGTAGGCGGCCGTTTCGGCCACGCCGATCCAACCCATCATCAGGCCCGCGCCGCAAAAAAAACTCAGCTCGGCCGTGCGCGCGCAACCGACCGGCGCGCCGATTTTGAAAATCTCAGTAAAGCGCGGCCAATCGGGGCGCCAAAACCGAGCAAACAGTGCATAGCGGCGAAACGGCGGTGTGATCACGACATAAACCGCAAGCCCGAGAAACAATGCCGTGTTCACGAGGCTTGTACTCAGACCGATTCCCGTCAGGCCTAAAGCGGGCAAGCCCCATTTACCGTACATCAACACATAATTT
>CALINB010000049.1 GCA_938045325.1 uncultured Rhodospirillales bacterium
TAGCCAGCGATGCCGGCGACCACGCCATCCACCAGGCGTTTGGTCTTGGGATGGTCCGGCTCGCCGAAGCGCAGGGCGTTCAGCAGGGCGATCGGCCTCGCGCCCATCGTGAAGACGTCCCGCATGATGCCGCCCACGCCCGTCGCCGCGCCCTGATAGGGCTCGATGTACGAGGGGTGGTTGTGGCTCTCCATCTTGAAGATGATGGCGTCCCCGTCGCCGATGTCGATGACGCCGGCGTTTTCGCCCGGCCCGCAGATCACCCAGGGCGCTTCGGTCGGCAAAGTCTTGAGCCATTTCTTGGAGGACTTGTAAGAACAATGCTCGCTCCACATCACCGAAAAGATGCCGAGTTCCGTCAGGTTCGGCTCACGGCCCATGATGTCGAGAACCAGCTGATATTCCTCTTCGCTGAGGCCGTGTTGTTCGACGATATCGGGAGTAATCGCGTCCGTCATGCGAGCGCCTCGATCAGGCCGTCGAACATCGGCCGGCCATCGAGCCCGCCTAACAACGGATCGGCGAGCCTCTCGGGATGGGGCATCATGCCGAGCACGTTGCCCTTTTCATTTAAGACGCCGGCAATGTTATCGATGCTGCCGTTCGGATTGGACGACGCGTCCGTCTTGCCCGTATCGTCACAATAGCGGAACGCGATGCGATTTTGATCCTTGAGAGCCTTGAGCGTGTCCGGATCGGTGAAGTAATTGCCTTCGTTATGGGCGATGGGAATGCGAATGATTTGGCCGTCTGTATATTGGCGGGTAAACACCGTTTCCGTGTTTTCGACCCGCAGGAGGACGTCTTTGCAGATGAATTTAAGTCCGGCGTTTTGCATCAAGACACCCGGCAGCAGGCCGGTTTCCGTCAGCACCTGAAAACCGTTGCAAATTCCAAGCGTCGGCGTGCCGCCCCGGGCTTGCTTGACGACGCTTTGCATGATCGGCGATTTCGCCGCCATCGCGCCGCAGCGCAGGTAATCGCCGAAGGAAAACCCGCCGGGGACGACGATGAGATCGACATCGGGCAGGGCGGTTTCCTTGTGCCACACCATGAGGGGGTCTTCGCCCATGCTTTGGGCGAGCGCGACTTTCATATCGCGGTCGCAGTTCGATCCGGGGAAAACGATGACGGCGGCTTTCACGGGGCGCGCCTCTTGTGGCTGGGCATGAATAGATACTTATTCGGCGATTTCAATGTCGTAATTTTCAATGACAGTGTTGGAGAGAAGTTGCTTGCACATATCCTCGACCTGGGCGCGTGCCTTGGCCGCATCCGTCTCGGTGAGGTCGAGCTCGATGAACTTGCCTTGGCGCACGTCTTCGACGCCTTCAAAGCCGAGGGAGCCGAGCGCGTGCTGCACGGCTTTGCCTTGTGGGTCCAAGACGCCGTTTTTTAAAGTGACATGGACCTTGGCTTTCACAGGAGTCATCCTTTCGGGGAAATCGTTGTCGGTTCGCTCAACCGGGCCGGTCGGCGTGATAAGCCTGATATAGCAATTGTGCCGGGCCAGCACAATGAAACCCGCCGCCCTGAAGGGCTTCCAAAAACAGGCGTATTATCAAAGTTCTAGCGGTTCGTGTTCAGCCTCACCCGGACGCCCCGGCGCGAACAGCCAAATCGGTTTTACGCCGATTCGATTAATATGCGGCAACGCGATGAGCGAAGACGATACCGTGCCATAACCGTGACCGGTGACGATGCACAATGCGCCTTCGGATCCCGCGTCTGGCGCACGCTCGCGGCTGGCCAGCAGCGTTTGCCAAGCGGACCAATCGCCGGTTTCGGGGTCGGGTATCTCGGCGGCACGGAATTTCGGCAAGTGATGACGCGTCCGTGCGCCGCGCGTGTCGTTGAGATCGTAGGCTGTCACCATAGAAACGCCGGTGGGGATTTCATGCATGCTGACCGGCGAATCGGCGACGCCGTTACCGGACCCGCCGGTGGATTTGAGCCAGAAGGCCTGGGTTGCATCGGCAATGACCATGTTGAACGAACGATAACTGGCGGCTTCAAGGTGGGTAAGGGCTTCGGCGGCATCGTGTGCGGTTGCGTGATCGAGCGCCTCCAAGGGCAGCTCGCCGCGGCTGCGTTTATCGTCGGCCGGTCCGAGGCTGTCTTTGCGGTTGAGGACCCCGGCGACAATGCCATCATCATTGAGCCCGAGCCAGGTGCCGCCGGCAAGCTCGTCGCGCCCGGCGATGACGTGATCGCGGTCCGGCCAATGGCGCGCGGGGGCTTGCCAAGGCCGGTTCTGCATCTCATCGCGGGTGGTGGCGACGATGACCGGCCAGTCGTCTTCGGGGGCATAGCGGATAATAAAGGTGCACATTCAATTAAGGCTCATTTTGTGTTCAAGATGTAGATTATATTATTTTTCAATCAATGGATTGCGAAAGTCGGCAATCAACCATAAATTCCTGTTGAACACATAGTCAGAACATCTTTCCCGGGAGACAATCATCCATGCCGGCAGACGCATTTCAAAAGCGCGAACAAGGCGAAGAAGCCCACTTCAAACTGGATCTGGAAATCAGGTTTAAAGCCGAAGCGCGGCGCAACCGGCTGCTGGGCCAATGGGCGGGTGATAAAATGGGCCTCGATGAGGCGGCCCGCGCCGAATATGCCAGGGAAGTGATCGCCGCCGATCTCGAAGAGCCGGGCTACGAGGATGTGATCCGTAAAGTGACGAAGGATTTCGAGAAAAACGACATCCCGTTGGGCGAAGATGATGTCCGCGCCGAGATCATCCGCCTCGGCCCGATTGCGCTTGCCGAAGTGAATAAGGAAGTATCTTAAAAAAGTATCAAAATTCGCCGAGGGCGAATTGACTGCATACAAAACCCGGACCCTCGATATGAGAGCCCGGGTTTTTGATGTGCGGGGCGCGTTACTTCACCCACTTGAACATTTGGTCCTTCGTTTTCCAGCAGTCCCATTGCCGGAACGGCGTGCCGTTTTTGGTGTTGGCTTTGGTTAGCGCCAGGCACTTTTTCGAATGTTTAGCCCGGATGCGGAACCAACCTTTTTCGGCGGATGCGATAAAGATCCATTGCTGGTTTGCCTTGCCGTGACAGGGCCACTGCAGAACCTGGGCGCCTTTGTTCTTACTGCCGCCGGCGACGTCCAGGCAAAGTCCCGAGTTCGCGCTTTTGATTTCGAAGTGTCCGCCGGGTCGTTTTTTCAGATACCACTTCTGATTGACGTTTTTACCGTTGCAGGCCCAAGCGTGAATTTTGGTGCCCTTGCTTCTTTTGTTGGTGCTGTTGTAAAGCCCCCTTGTTATGGGCCAGTTGTTGCTAGAGTTTCCGGCACGGGTGGCCTCATGTTGAGAGCCTGATGAGGCCGGATATGATTGTACTGTT
>CALINB010000050.1 GCA_938045325.1 uncultured Rhodospirillales bacterium
CAAACAGGCCATCGAGTCGAAGAAAACGACCGTCTCGACCCGAACCGATGCCGGACCAACGCCGCCCGGCACCCGCTGGCTGGTGACCAAAGGCAAGCACCCGCGGGTCAATGCCGGTTCCATGCTCGCCGGTGTCTTTAACATCACAAAACGGAAACCGCCCGGATACCGACCACCGAGCCGGTGGGTCATGATGGGACGGGAACCGCAGCCTCCTGAATTCGACAAACGAAAAGCTGCGATCTGCCGGGGGAATTACAACGGCGAATGGGTTCCCGGCTCAGCGCTGTTTTATCATGGCGGTGCTTGTCTGACCTATTGGAACAGAAACTTAAAAGTAGCAAAAGAATATGATGTTTTGGCGCCGACGGCCAAAATGATTGCGTCTACGGATAAGGCACTCTATCCGTCACCGATTCCCGAAACCTTGGCTTGGGTTCGCAGTAGCGTTAAGGCCCCATCCTGAAAAACGCCGCCAAAATCGGCAAAACAAAGGATGGAAAATCCCTCGCCGTTTGCCGCGGGAAAATTCACTCGCACCATAACAGCGTGCCGGTTGGCTGGGTGAGACCTGACCCCAACGGGAAATCGGTCTGTGTCACCTATCTTGGCGGGACCGGTGAATATGAAGTCCTCGTCCAAAAAGAATCGGCCAAGAAAACATCGCCGCGCACGGCCTGGAGCAAACTCTCGGGCAAAGCCAACGATATCGGTGTCGGCGCCGACGGTTCCGCCTGGGTCGTTAGTACCAAAAAGGCGCGCGGTGGTTTCCAGATATCTAAGCTTGCGAACAACAAATGGCAGGACATGAAAGGCAGCGGCTTGCGCATCGCCGTCGGTCCCAAGGGCAACGCCTGGACCGTCACCAAAGACCAGTCCATTTTCCGCCATGACGGCAAAGTCTGGAAGAAAATATCCGGTAAGGCCACCGATATCGGCGTCGGCGCGGACGGATCCGTCTGGGTCGTCAGCACCAAAAAAGCCCGTGGCGGATATCAAATTTACAAACGCGTGAACAACAAATGGCAGAATATGAAAGGCAGCGGCTTGCGCATTACCGTCGGCCCTAAGGGCAACGCCTGGATCGCCACCAAGGACCATTCCATTTACCGGCACAACGGCAAAGTTTGGAAGAAGTTTTCCGGCAAAGCCAACGACATCGGTGTCGGTGCCGACTGAACCATCTGGGTCGTCAGCACCAAAAAAGCCCGCGGCGGTTTTGCCATCTATCAGTTACTCAATCGGAAATGGCACTTTAGAAACGGCTCTTCGCTTAACATCGCGATCGGCCCGAAGGGTAAAGCCTGGGTTACCACCAAAGACCATTCAATTTTCCGGAGCCGCTAATCGACATGTCCTTGCGTAAATTCATAACGATTTTTTGCGTTCTCGTATTCTCATTCACGGCGGGAATCACGTTTGCGCATGCGGCGAGCTTTTGCTGGAAAGATTCATACGGCCGCGGCGTCGGCACCATTCCGCTGACCTGCCGGCCAGGCGAGGAACAAATCGGCCTGCTGTATTACCCAAAGTGCGGCAAGAACATGAAACGCTTCGGCTTTGATTGCCATTCGGTATGCCCTGCCGGGATGCGCGATGACGGCCTGTTTTGCCGCAGATCTGAATACGGCCGCGGCGTCGGTTATCCGTGGACGTTCTCAGACGGTTTCAGCAACGACGGCATGTTGGCGCGCTGCGATCGCGCCGAAACAAATTTAGAAGGCCCGGGCGGCAGGAAAAGACCGCGCGGCACGCGGTGTGAGATGTGGGGTGCCGTTGCCTATCCGAAATGCAAGCCCGGCTACAGTCCGTTCGGATGCTGCATTTGCCGCCCGCCGCGCCCCGATTGCGGCGCGTTGAATCTCGGCGGCCAGTTCGACCTGTCATGTGCGAAAAAAATCGTCATCGGCAGTCCGCGCACCGGTAACTGCGCGCCCGGCGAGGAGTACGACGCCGGTTTGTGCTACGAAAAATGCAAACCCGGTTACACGGGCGTCGGCCCGGTATGCTGGGCGCAAAAACCGACGGGTTGGGTCAACTGCGGCATGGGTGCGGCAAAAAACAGTGCTACCTGCGCGAATGTTGTCGTCGGCCAAGTTTATTCAGTGACCAACGTTGCCCTGAACATTGCCAATGCCGGCGCGGGAAGTTCCGCTGATAAAGCCAGCAAAGCGGCCCGTCTCGCAAAGCTGCAGCAAAAATTCGCAAAGCTGCAAAAGAAAATGGCGACGATTAAAAAGGTGATGAAGGCCAAACGCGCCGTATCAGGTCTGATCCACCTCGAGCAAATGCAAAGGATACCGGCCAGCAAACTGACGGAGGAAGACATTATCCGGGTTTCCGCCGAGTTGGCTGCGTTTGCAGATCCGACCGGGGCGTCAGGTATCGTCGCCGCCTATACCCACGCTAAATGCAGCAAGCTTTTCCCTCAGTCCGCCCCCAAACCGCCGCCAAAAAATAAAATCATTCCACCGTGGAAGCCCCGCGTCGGAGCGGGAGGAAGAATTCGCAGCTCTAGTATTTTCAATGGAGGGGTCGCGTTCGAAAAACGCGATGTGTTGTGGGCTATTCCAAACCGGCGCGGCAAAATCACCAATGCCGTCGCCGGCGGGCTTATCCTCGGACCGCCACGCAAGGCTCTTGGGATCTGCCAGGTGACACAAAAGTCGATTCACGAAGCTTCCCCTTATCTCGGCACTTTTAGGGTCGGCAATTACGACTTCGAGAATGGCGTGTGCGAAACGGCGTTTCCGGTCAACGAACTTGGAAAGCGACGAAAGATTTCCATTTTCGACACCCAGGCTGCAGCTAAGAATTTCTCGGTACAGGTTCTCGTGATCCGGCCGGGTAAGGACTATGCGACCCTGCAATGGATGCCTGAAAATCGGGTCAGTGCATATCGTGGTCATCTTTGTCAGGCAAATTTCGGCGGCCGTGTCCGGGTCGGCGTTTTTACTAACCCTGTTAAGTATGGGGGCGATAAACACGGCTGCGTGATGAATCTGTTCGGCCAGCGCATGTTTTTCGAACAAGGAGGCCCGAAGGCGTATAAGGTTCTTGTCCGCATGAAACAGTCGTAACATCTGCCGCCAATCTGGCAATCA
>CALINB010000051.1 GCA_938045325.1 uncultured Rhodospirillales bacterium
TACCAACTGAGCTACGCCGGATCAGTAATGGAGGCGCGGACCGGAATCGAACCGGTGTTCACGGCTTTGCAGGCCGCTGCGTAGCCACTCCGCCACCGCGCCAGACAAACCGATCGCCACGATCCGATAGGCACTCGGTCACCCTTGAAGGCCCGGACATTAAACGCTGGCCCCGTCCCGGGTCAAGAATTCTAAAACTGAGGGGCACCGGCAAAAAGCGCCGGTTATCGCCATGAGCCGTATTTGTGACGATTGTTTTTGTCGCCGGTTCCGCGTATATAGCCCAAACCATTCCGGTGCCCAATGTTAGCATTTGCGGCACATTTTAGGTGTTTACCGAGGTTTGCCCCATGGATTATGCCGAAGCCCGTCTCAATATGGTCGAAAATCAAATCCGCACCAACCGTGTGACGGATCCGTTGATCATCAAAGCCATGGGTGAACTGCCCCGCGAAGCGTTCGTGCCTGGGGAAAAAGCTGGTATCGCTTATATCGACGAGGACATTGAGATCGCTCCAGGACGCTATCTGATGGAGCCCATGGTATTGGCGCGCTTGTTGCAGGCTGCGGAAATTACGGAAAGCGATGTCGTGCTCGATATCGGCTGTGGCACCGGTTATGCATCCGCCGTTCTTTCACATATGGCCAACACGGTCGTCGCACTTGAAAGTGATGCCGGGTTGGCGGCGCAAGCGACCGAAACGCTGAGTGCATTGGAAATCGATACCGTGGCGGTTGTAGAAGGCGCGCTGTCGGCGGGAGCCCCTAAGCAGGCTCCGTACGATGTTATATTTATCGGCGGTGCGGTTGCCGAGGTGCCCCAAGCGATTGCCGGACAATTGGCGGAAGGCGGCAGGCTGGTGGCCGTAACCAATAAGAAAAGTATCGGTACGGGGGCGTTGATTACGAATCACCGCGGAATTTTAACCCGTCGCGACCTGTTTGATGCGGCGACACCGTTCCTTCCTGGTTTTGAGCCAGCTCCCGAATTCGTATTTTAACCCGTATTTCTGCGTATTTTCGGAATTCTCGTTTGCGCTGTTTTGCCGACGGGCTGAGGATATTGACGCCGTGTTGGCCTTCTGGTCCATTAGTCAAAAGCGCCGAACTAAGAGCGCTAGCGTCAGTCAGTACCGCATTGCGGTACACATGTCGGAGTGCGATCACCCAATTATGAACAGTCAAATCTATCGTCCGGCCATAAATATTCGATTGGCCCTTCGCTGTTCTATCGCTGTTTTATGTTTTGTCTTCACCATCGTCTCCATGTCGGTGGCTGTGGCTGCAGAAGACATTCGTGAAGCGTTGATTAAAGCCTATTCGAACAATCCGACGTTGCGCGCCGAGCGGGCTAAAGTCCGTGCGATTGATGAAGAAGTGCCGCAGGCCTTGTCCAATTGGCGTCCAAGCGTGACGGCAAGCGGCGATATTGCCCGCGATGATACTTTTGATAGTGCGCGTGCCGGCGATAATTCAAGCGGCAAGGAACAAATCCGTACGCCACGCGGTGTTGCGCTCGAAATTACACAGCCGTTGTTTCGTGGCTTCAGAACGCTGGCGGCGACACGCAAGGCTAAAAACAACGTCAAGGCTGCGCGCTCCAAGCTTCACTCGGTCGAGCAAGCCGTTCTCTTGGATGCGGCAACGAAATATATGGACGTCGTGCGCGATCAGGCGGTGTTGGAGCTTAACGTTAAAAACGAGCAGGTTCTCTCGCGCCAATTAGAGGCGACGCGGGACCGGTTCCAGGTCGGGGAGGTGACGCGAACGGACGTCAGCCAATCGGAAGCCCGGCTGGCCGGCGCGAAAGCGAGCCGTATTAAAGCCGAGGGCGATCTAGAGACGACACGGGCGGCTTATAACAATGTTATTGGTAGCTTACCCGGCAAGCTCAAGGCGCCGACGGAGAAAGACCTCGGCGCAAAATTGCCGAAATCAAAGTCTGATGCGATGGAATTGGCCAAGGATGAACACCCGGACGTCTTAGAAGCGGTATTTAATGACCGGGCGGCCCGGGACAACATCGCTGAAATTCGCGGCGAGCTGTTGCCGACGGTCAATCTGTTTGGCACTTCAACATACCGTGAAGAACGCAGCGGTAACTTAACGCGCCGGTCAGAGCGGACCATCGGCGCGGAATTAAGCATGCCTCTTTATCAATCGGGTAGTGTGTACTCGAGACTGCGTGCCGCGAAACAAACGGCAAGTCAAAACCGGATCCTGATCGAGCAGGAACGGCGCAATGTGATTGAGGCATCATCAAAAACTTGGGACACGGTTGTTACGACACGGGCTCAAGTTAAATCGTTTGAGGCACAAGTTAAGGCAAACGAAATTGCCCTCGATGGGGTGAAGCGGGAAAATCAAGTCGGGTCCCGCACGGTTTTGGATGTTCTTGATGCCGAACAGGAGCTTTTGAATTCGCGTGTCAGTTTGGTTCGGGCCCAGCGCGATGTGATTGTCGCGATTTTTGAATTAAAAGCGGCGGTCGGACAATTAACGTCCCAGGATTTGAATTTGAATACCACGGCTTATGACCCGACGCGTCACTACAATGAAGTGAAGGGTAAATGGTTCGGCGCGCGCAGTTCAGGCGATACGGATGCCGGTTGGTTTGGTGAAGACACCAAAAGCGGCAAAGAAGCCGAAATGGAAAAAAAGACGAAATAGGGTGGCTAAGATCCGGATTGTTGAAGCGAATCTGGCGGTGATTTTAGCGTTTATGTCTGAGGGCGAGGGGGAGCACGCGCTATCAGGGCTCTCGGCAAGGCAGTAAAATCACTAGATATGGGGGGATTGCCTCCTAAAAAACAAAATATTTCGGGACCGGTCAATATTTGTTAACCTTTTCATAGGACCTTAAAGGTCGCGATTCGTATGTTTTCCGCGCCTAGTTTGCGCTGGTGGATAGGGATTCATGGCTGAAGACGATAAAAAAGAGGGCGGCGGCGAAGAAGAGCCTTCTATGGAGGATATTCTCGCCTCTATTCGTAAAATCCTCTCCGAAGAAGAACAGGAAGAAGCCGATAAGGCGACGGCTGAAGCCGCGCCAGAAGCGGCCCCTGAGCCCGCGCCCGAACCGGAACCCGCCCCAGAACCTGAGCCCGAGCCCGAGCCCGAGCCCGAGCCCGAGCCCGAGCCCGAGCCCGAGCCCGAGCCCGAGCCCGAAATTGCTATGGAGGAACCTGAGCCTGAGCCGGAGTCGGAACCCGATCCTGAACCGGAACCTGAGCCTCAGCCTCAGCCGGAGCCGGAGCCGAAACCCGAACCGGCGCCCGCGCCCGAACCAGAACCGGAGCCTGTTATGTCACCGCCACCGCCACCGCCACCTCAACCGGAACCGGCCCCCGCGCCTGCCGCAGGGATGGCCGATGTATTGGAACTCACCGAAGCCATGCAGTTGCCGGCTGAAAATCTGCTCTCCAATCAAGCGACGCAGATTTCTTCCGATGTGCTGTCTGAATTGGCGCGTCAAATTCTCAACCGCCGGGATATGTCGCTCGGCAGTTCGCAGGTCACGCTCGAATCGATGGTCCGCGAAATGCTTCGCCCGATCCTGAAAGAATGGCTGGACCGCAATTTGCCGTATCTGATCGAGCGTTTGGTCAAAAAAGAAATCGATCTCATGATCACCCGGGCCGAGCGCCTGGACGAATAGCGCTCAATCCCGCTGAAACCCGACGGGGGTCCGTTCAAGGCCTTGTTCTGTGCTGCCGCCCATGGTAGCTCACGTCCCAACATTGTCGTTTAATTGTAGATAGATGGGTTCGGCCATGCTGGACAAAGCCTATCGGCCGGAAGAGGTCGAGCAGCGGATATACAAGGACTGGGAAGAGAGCGGCGCCTTTACGGCCGACGTGTCGTCTCAGGCCGA
>CALINB010000052.1 GCA_938045325.1 uncultured Rhodospirillales bacterium
TTACGAACGCCTCGAAAAAGGCATTTGGTCGGAAAAAGGTCGCACCAAAGCCTTCGGATAAGAACGCGGAGTTAAAATGACATTTCCTTACGGCTTGATCGGCCTCGGCAACATGGGCGTGCCGATTGCCGAAAACCTCACGAAAAATGACATCGGCCTTATCGTTTACGACATCGATGATCCGTCGAACCGCGCGCCCGAGAAGGCGCACGTCGCCGCGACACCGGCCGATGTGTGGCGCCAGGCCGAAACGGTTTTCCTGTGTTTGCCGAAAGGCGATAACTGCAAATCCGCCTTGCAAAGTCTGCTCGAATGCAACGACCGGGTGACCTCGACCGTCATCGAACTTTCGACCATCGGCATGCCGATGGCGCAGGAAATCGATGCGATGCTGAAACCCATCAACGTGAACTATTTCGACTCGCCGATGAGCGGCGGGGTCGCGGGCGCAAAAGCCGCCACGCTCACCCTCATGTGCGCGGGGTCGAAAGATCTACTAGAAGAACACCGGGCCGCTCTCGAAGCGATCTCCGGCAACATTTTTCATCTCGGCAACGAACCCGGCAAGGGTCAGGCCATGAAGCTGATCAACAATTTTATGGCGGCGACTGGCCTCGCAGTCACGTCGGAAGCGATGGCCTACGGCGTCGATCAAGGCATGGACCTCAAGACCATGCTCGATGTGGTCAACGTCTCGACCGGCGCCAATGTGGCGAGCCAGGACAAATTCCCCAAGCGCGTGCTGACGGAAACCTATGACGCCAATTTCCACACCGCTCTGCTCAGCAAGGATGTGGGCCTGTTTCACGAAGGTTTGAAAGCGGCCGGCTTGAAGGGACAACTCGCACCGTTAATCGACGCGCTGTGGAAAGACGCCGACCAGGCCATGCCCGGCAGCGACATGACCGAAATCTATAAACTCATGCAGAAGAAGTTGAAGTCTTAAAGGTCGTTATGCGATCCGTCGCAAAACGGCGGATTTTTCGTGTGCTTGCACCCGCAAAGCCAGACCGTGTCGTCCTTTTCGGCTTTAAATTCGACAGGCTCAAATTTCGTGCCTTCATGCGCATCATCGCAAATCGGCTGATCATCGCTCAAGCCGCACGAACACCAGAAATACGTTTCACCGGCCGTCACTTTGAATTCATACGGCTCTTTTTGTGCAATCACGGGTTTATCCATAACAATCCCTCTTTGGTTGGCTGTTTCGGACACTTTATGCGCCGAACCGTGCCGGTGCAAGTTTGCGAGCAGCTCAAAACAGATAATAAATGCCGATCGCAAGCAGCACGATCGCAACATAAAGTTTGAGCAACCGCTCGTTCATGTACCGGTTTAGCGCCGGCCCCAAAAACGAGCCGGCCATGATCCCCGCGGCCTCGATACCGACCAGCCACCAGTCCATCTGTACGTGCAGCGCGATATACGTGATCACACTGGCGGCAACGGGCAGCACGACCGCGATGAGGGCCGTTCCGGTGACGAGATACATGGGAAACAGAAACAGTGAGGCCAACATCGGTGCTGTCATAAATCCGCCGCCGACGCCGACGATGGAACTGACGAACGAAATACAAAAGGCGCCACAGGCGACATGAATAGGGTTGAAATCGAATTCATGGCCGCCGAATAAAATGCGGATTTTATATAATGTCTTAAAAGCGGTTTTCGGTCCTGTGTGCGTTTCAGATGTCTCCAGGCCCTTTTTTTGCTGTGCGCGGGCAACATTATATTGCCGTCGCGCTTCTTCCGAGGCGGCGAGCGCATTTTCCGCCTGTTGATTTCGATGCGTGCGCGACCAGGCCTCATACATCACCCGGATGGCAACGATCACAACCAATGCGCCGAACACGGGCTTATAAACCGACATGTCGGTCAAATAATGTCTCGACAGCCATGATCCCAGAATGGCCCCTGCCGGCGCGCCGATCGCGTAACAGACGGCCAGCGGCCACACGATCCGTTTTTGCTTGTGATAGAAAGGAACCGAGACGATACGACTGGCGATCTCGAGTATCTGATTGACCGCCTTGATCATGTTCGGGTCGCCGATCCCGAGAATGGAAATATGCCCGATCCCGGCGAGGATACCGCCGCCGCCGCCGCCCATCGACATTATGAACCCCGCCAGGACGCACCAGCCGAATGCTAAATACGGATTAAAGGCTAATTCTTCCATTTCAATGCTTTCACGCAGCTTTATCCGATGCAAGGCGCGGTGGTTCGAGCTGAATTAATGCTTATAATAGAAACCTACAAACAAACGCCAAAAAGAACTATACAGATGTTTGCGGCCCTCATCTTGGGCCGTTTGGAATATTAGGACGATGACCGCTAAAGCCCACGACCCTGACCAACACTACCAAACCCACGTTTTTTGCTGCGAAAACACCCGCGCACCGGATCACCCGCGCAGCTGTTGCGCCGCGCGCGGTTCCATCGAACTGCGCAATTACATGAAAACCCGAGCCAAGCAACTTGGGATCGAGAATATTCGCATTAACGGGGCGGGCTGCTTAGAGCGGTGCGAGCTCGGCCCGGCCTTGGTCATCTACCCGGAAGGTACGTGGTATCACTATGAAACCAAGACCGACAT
>CALINB010000053.1 GCA_938045325.1 uncultured Rhodospirillales bacterium
GATTTTGTCCGAATCCTGACCGAACCGGAAGCGTCGTTGATTAAACAATACACGGCCTTGATGGGCGTCGAGGATGTCACATTGCATTTCGGTGATGATGCCATCGGTGAAATCGCCGACTTGGCCGCTGAGGTTAATCAAAGCGTCGAAAACATCGGTGCGCGGCGCCTGCATACCGTGATGGAAAAACTGATGGACGACATCAGCTTCTCCGCATCGGAACGTTCGGGCGAAGAAATTTCAATTGACGCCGAATACGTGCGCGAAGCGGTCGGCGATCTCGCCAAGAACGCGGACCTTAAAAAGTTTATTTTATAAATGAGTGTTTAGTGAGTCGGGCCTTGGTTGTCGCCGAGGCTGCCGCGCACTTCATCAACGATCCAATCAATCGTTTGGTCGTCCAGCTGATCGATTGTCTTTGACAAAAGATTGGCGAGCTCGGTTGCGCGTGGACTGAGGCCCGATGTATCGACGACGACGCGCGGGTGTGACATGTCGGCGAGTTTTTTCAACTCTTCGGCTTCATCCCAAATCAATTCAAAGTAGCCGCAGATCTGCATTGTCAAACCGGGCGCAGGTCGACCACGGTTGCCGTGTTCAAGTGCCGACAAATATGCCGACGACACGCCCAAATCGGCTGCCATTTGTTTCAGCGTGACACGATGGCGCGCGCGCAACGATCGAACTTTTTCACCAAAAGGAGTCATGGAAAAAAGCTTAGCCGAATTTCTTTAAGCGAAGGTAAAGCGCCCCCGAACCACCGTCTTTTGGCGCGGCCTCGCAAAACGCGACGATATTTTCGCGTAGCGGCGTTTGCTTCAGCCAGCGCGGCACCATGGTGCGCAAAACACCGACCTCGCCCGTCGGCTTGAGGCCTTTACCGGTAATCACGATCACCGTACGCCGTCCGGTTAAAACCGATTCGTTTATGAAACGATCCAGGGCCTGATGGGCTTCCGCCTGGGTTTTGTGATGCAAATCGAGACGGCCCTCGATGGCAAGCTGACCGCGCTTCAAGCGCTGAGCTGTGCGCTTATCAAGGCCGGCAAATTCTCCGGCGCGCAATTCGGGCAGCCGCGATGGCGCGCTCGCAACCGACGCAGGCGGCGGGGCCGGCCGCTTGTCGGGCTTCGGATTTTGGTATTTCGCCCCGGATGCTTCGGTCAGCTTGGGCGGGGCTTTTTCAACTTTTTTGCCCGGCAGCGGTTCGGTTTCGCCAGCAATCTTTTGCCACAACGCCCAGTCATCGTCATCCGCCGAGGGTTTCGATTTTTTAGCCATTTCGAACAACCAAAATATGCAGGTTTTTGGGGCCGTGTGCGCCCAATAACAAGGTTTGCTCGATATCCGCGGTGCGCGATGGACCGGTAATAAAATTCACCGCGCGAGGCATCAACACTTTATTGTTTTGTTTTCGTAATAACCCCCAAACCTCTTCGTACGGTCCGATGATGGCGCTTTCAACCAACACGACGATTTGGGTTTCCACCAGAAAATGCAGGGAAACCGGGCAATTCGGGCCGGAAACCATCGCCAGCGTGCCGGTCTCGGCCACCCCGGCATATGCGATAGCAATGCTGACATCATCATCCGGCGATGCCGCGCCGAAATCGAGGTGGTTTTCACCGAAATCCTGCCAATCAACGTTCTTCAACGCCTCTTCAGGGGTGATTTTTAATTTTATATCTTTACCGAAACGATTTGAGCGGCCCAGATATTCTGCCACATTTTCGGGAATATCGGCAAAACCGCCAATCCGCTCGACACTCGCATCCGCCCGGCGGGCCTCGTCGATGAACCGCTCGATCAAGGCTTCACGCGACCCCTGGCCACGCGCCGGAATAACGCGGGGCTTCGGGTTTTTTAAATGGGCCTGCAGGTCCGCTTGACGGGCGTCATTAAGGGCCGTGCGCCCCAAAGCGGTTCGAATGGTTGAAAGAATATGACTTCGTGCGGTACTCATTTCTTATTACACTTACGTAATGATATATCGTCGATAAAACTTTTTTTCGCCGGAGCCGGAAAATCTCGGGTTACCGTCCATTTTCGCAAAAACGGTAGGTGGGTGTAGCGGCCCGCGCCTTTACCGAAAAGGCCCGCGAAAATTTTATGCAGACACCGATAAAGCCGCGGACGAGCCGCGATGCGCGCCCACAACCGCATCGCGCGTTTGTTGACGCTAAAAGCGGACTCGGTCATGAAGTCGCGCTGACGTAACAGGCGCAGCAATTTCGGAATGGGAATGCGAACCGGGCAGACATCTTCACAGGTGCCGCACAGGGTCGAGGCGTGCGGCAGCGCGCGCGCGTTATGCACACCGAGTAAATTCGGCACGAGGGCCGCCCCCATCGGTCCCGAATAAACCCAACCGTACGCATGTCCACCGATGGATTTATAAACCGGGCAATGATTCAGACATGCCGCACAGCGAATACAACGCAACATTTCGCGCATCGGCCGGCCCAACATAGCGGCACGCCCGCTATCGAGCAGTACAACATGAAACGCGCCGGGACCATCGAGATCATCGTCGCGTTTCGGGCCGGTGACGATACTGGTGTAAACGGACATATCCTGTCCCGTCGCCGAGCGGGCGAGCACGCGCAGAATTGTGCTCGCATCTTCGAGCGTCGGCACGATTTTTTCAATCGAGGCAACGGCAATGTGAACCTTCGGCAGCGTCATTGTTAAATCGGCATTGCCTTCGTTCGTCACAATGACCAGCGATCCGGTTTCGGCCACCAGCATGTTTGCGCCTGTGATGCCGACGTCGGCATTGATGAAACGCTCGCGTAAAATATCACGCGCCTCATCCAACAATACGCGCGGCTCTTCGAGCGGGCGGGCTTTGGAAAGGTGCGTGTGATTGTCGCGAAACGTATCGCCGACTTGATCTTTCGATAAATGAATCGCCGGCGCGATGAGATGGGACGGCGGCTCGTTGCGCAACTGAATGATGTATTCGCCCATATCGGTTTCAACGGGTGTGATGCCGGCAGCCTCGAGATGTTCGTTGATCGCAATCTCTTCGCCGATCATGGACTTGCTTTTTGTCACCGTTTTGGCGTTATGGTCCCGGCACAGTCCGACAATAATTTCTTGCGCCTCGGCGGCGTCGCGTGCCCAATGAACCGTGCCTCCCGCCTCGATGACTTTTTCTTCGAACCGCTCGAGATAAAAATCGAGATGTTCCAACACATGGTTTTTGAGGTCCCGGGCGGCATCGCGCAAATCATCGAACTCGGGCAAGCGCTCAATGGCCTTGCGCCGCTTTTCCGGAAAGCCGTGGCTCAACCGCTCAAGGGCGTCTTGCAGCTTTACATCCTTTAAGGCATCACGGGCTTTATCTGAAAGCGAATCGACAGCCGGCTTCATGATGATGTTTCTTTTGTTTGTTCTTCTGCGCCGATCGCCGGAACCGTTTGATCGTGTCCCGACAAAACTTCGGCAAAATGGCGCACTTGTATATCAATCCCACGGCGATGCAACCGTCCGGCAATGTTTAATAAACAGCCGAGGTCGCCGCCGAGTAAAAGTCCGGCGCCGGTTTTTTGAATATCATCGATTTTCGCATCGACAATATGAGTCGATACATCGGCATGCTTCACACAAAACAATCCGC
>CALINB010000054.1 GCA_938045325.1 uncultured Rhodospirillales bacterium
AATCGGTCAGACCGCATTTGAGCCATATGCACCTTGGCCGAACATTAAGGCCTTTTGGTGGCCGCGATTCGAGATCATTGCCGAATGGTTTATTCATCATGAACGCCGGCGCCGCGAAAAAGGTTACACGCTCCTCGCCGCCGAAACGAAGGGCGATATATCTCTTAACGGTCCGGCGGGTTTGTTCACCATCACGGCGCGCGCCGACCGGATCGATAAAACGCCGGCCGGTACGTTGGCCATACTCGATTACAAAACCGGTCAACCGCCAACGGAAAAAATGGCAAATAGCGGCATTGCCCCGCAACTGCCGCTGGAAGCGATCATCGCCGAACGCGGTGGGTTCGCTTCCATTCCGGAAACTCCAGTCGGGGAGCTTACCATCATTCATTTGTCCGGCGGCCGCGAACCAGGAAAGGACATCCCCTATAAAGACGACATCAAAGCGTTAATCAAAAAAACCGCAAGCGGTTTACAAAAACGCATCGATGCGTTTGACCGGCCGGAAACACCCTATCTGTCGCGGGCGACGCCGATGTTTCTACACCGCACCGGTGATTACGACCATTTGGCCCGGGTCAAAGAATGGTCGAGCGGTTCCGGAGACGATCAATGACCGCTCTTGAACACCCGAAAGCATACAAACCCATCAAGCGCACGATGCAGCAAATGGAAGCATCCGACCCGGCACGTTCCGTGTGGGTGTCGGCCAACGCGGGCACCGGCAAGACATACGTCCTCATTGACCGAATTACACGCCTTTTACTGACTGGCACACCGGCAAACCGCATTTTGTGTTTAACCTTTACCAAGGCCGCAGCGGCCGAAATGGCAAACCGGCTTCATGAACGGCTTGGTCATTGGGCCGTTATGGATGAACAATCTCTTGAAAACGATTTGTTGTATCTGCTTGGGCGAGAAGCTGACGAAAAAGAACGGACCCTGGCCCGCCACTTATTTGCCGAAACCCTGGACACACCCGAAGGGCTTAAAATTCGAACCATCCATTCGTTTTGCGAATCGCTATTGGCGCGGTTTCCCCTTGAAGCCGGCGTGCCGCCGCATTTCTCTGTCATCGACGAACGCAGCCAGGCCGAACTTCTCAGCGAAGCTCACGAAGATCTATATGCGAACGCTTTTGCTGACCCGAACGGCGGCCTATCGCTCGCCCTGCATCATCTTGCCGGATTGATTCATGAAAACGATTTTGCCGAGTTGATGCGCAATCTCGCCAACAGCCGCGGCAAACTGCAAATCCTGCTCGAGCGGCACGGTGGTATCGACGGGACGATAGGCTACACCCGATCCGCCTTGGGACTGCTGGAAAACGAAACCGCCGACAGCGTCATCCAGTCGGCTTGCCGCGACGACGCCTTCGATCTCGCGGGACTGAAATATGCGCTCAAGGCTTTATCGCAAAGCACCGGCAAACGGGATCTGGAACGCGCAGCCGTTATCGATGCATGGCTTGCGAATCCGGACGAGCGGCCCGCAACATTCCTAAATATTTATGTCCCGAAATTCTTGACTCAAAAAATGGAGCCGACCGCCAAGTCCCATCTTTTATCGAAAAAAATTCGCGAAGCCGACCCTCGCGTGTTTGATGTTCTACGAACCGAACAGGATCGCGTCCACACTGTCATTCAGCGCCGCAATGCGTACCGTTTGTTGGAGGCGACTCGGTCGTTGCTGACGCTGGGTCATGAATTGGCCGGCACTTTTGAACGTTTAAAGCGCGGCCGCGATCTGCTCGATTACGACGATCTCATTCTCACCGCCTGCCGTCTGCTGAACGGTAAAAACACCGTGCCGTGGGTTCATTTTAAACTCGACGGCGGGATTGATCATATTCTCATCGACGAAGCCCAGGACACCAGCCCGGAACAATGGGAAATCGTGTCGGCTTTAGCTTCGGAATTTTTTACCGGCCTCGGCGCGCATGACAATCGGCGAACGGTTTTTGCCGTTGGCGACGAAAAACAATCGATATTTAGTTTTCAAGGCGCCGACCCGGCGGCCTTCGATACCATGCGCAAATATTTTGCCGATAAATCAGAACAAATCGGCGAACGTTTGGATGCCCTGACGCTGGCCCTGTCATTCCGATCCGTCGAATGCGTTTTAACATCGGTCGATAATGTTTTTGATCAATCAAACGCCCGCGACGGGTTGATCGCGCAGGATAAAGAAATTCGTCATGCCATCGACCGGACCGGTGAAGCGGGCCTTGTCGAGCTGTGGTCCGTGGAAAAACCCGACGACACGCCCGAAACCGATCCCTGGGATGCACCGCTCGATCAACCTTCTTTGACAAGTCCCCGTGTCCGCCTTGCCGAGCGCATTGCCGATCAAATCCAAACATGGCTCAAGGAAAAAACCATCCTTGAATCTCAAAACCGGCCGATCGAGCCCGGCGATATTATGATTTTGGTACGCCGGCGCCGCCCGTTCGCCGATGAAATGGTGCGGTGCTTAAAAGAACGCGGCATTCCCGTTGCCGGCACAGACCGAATGATCTTAACCGAACAGCTTGCCGTCATGGACATGATGGCGCTCGGTGCCTTTGCCCTGCTGCCCGAAGATGATTTAACCCTGGCGACCGTCCTCAAAAGCCCACTAATCGGCTTTAACGATCAAGAACTTTACGATCTGGCCTATGGCCGGAAGGGCTCATTATGGGCCGAACTTCAACGCAGGCACGAAGAAGACACCTCATGGAGCGAGGCTTTTGAAGTGTTAAACGGCTTGTTGAACAAAGCCGATTTCATGCCGCCGTTCGAATTTTTCAGCCATGTGCTCGATGGTCTTGCAGGCCGTAAGAAAATGCTGGCCCGCCTCGGTCCGGATGCCGTCGACCCCTTGGACGAATTCATGTCCCTCGCGCTTTCCTACGAGCAAGACCATGTCGTTTCGCTGCAGGGTTTTTTGCATTGGCTCGAAACCGGACAAACGCAAATTAAGCGCGATCTGGAACGGGGCCACGGCGAAGTCCGCGTCATGACGATCCACGGTGCAAAGGGTTTGCAGGGACGTATCGTTTTCCTGCCCGACACCTGCACGGTGCCGGTTGCGCGCAGTGATTCCCGGCTTCTCTGGCATCACGGCGGCGAAAGCGATGAGTCGTTGCCCTATCTGTTGTGGGCGCCATACCGTGAAATAGAGGAAACGCATGCGACCCGGTTGCGCGAAGAAGCAAAATTGAAACGCGATCAGGAATACCGCCGCCTGCTGTATGTCGCCATGACCCGCGCCGAGGACCGGCTCTATGTGTGCGGTTGGGAAGGCGGACGCAAGCGAAGCGAAGGCTGCTGGTACAACCTCATGGCCCCGGTCATCGAGGAAAAAGGCGAACCGGTCAGCCTGCCTGACGGACGTGAGGCCTGGCGGATCACATCGAAACAAACGGCTGATATCAGCCCCGCCAAAGCACATACCCCGGCAAACGACGTGCCGTCCCTGCCCGCTTGGGCGCTGCGCCCGCCGGCCCCCGAACCCGAACCGTCGGCGCCCTTAACCCCGTCACGCCAAACCGACGATGAGCCGGCGGTACGCTCGCCGTTCGGCGAGGATGATGGCGCGCGGTTCAAGCGCGGCCGGATCATCCATACATTATTGCAAACCCTGCCCGAGCTTGCCCTTGATCGGCGCGAAGCTGCGGCACAATCGTTTCTCGCCGAACCCCGTCACGGGCTCGATGAAGCCGCGCAAACGGAAATCCGCCGTGAAACGATGAAAATCCTCAAGCACCCGGATTTCGCCTTTTTATTCGCACCAAACAGCCTTGCCGAGGTGCCGCTGGTTGCGGAAATCGGCGGCGCCGTAATCGCCGGTCAAGTCGACCGCCTTGTCATCACCGATCAAGCGGTCGCCGTCGTGGATTACAAAACCAACAGGCCGCCCCCCACAATGCCGGAAGACGTGGCGCCGGTATATCTTAGGCAAATGGCCGCCTATCAAACCGCCCTCGCGAAAATATATCCGGGCAGATCCATCCAGAGTTATCTGTTGTGGACGGACGGCCCCACGCTCATGCCATTGAACGCAGAACGGCTCGCCGCCTTCGCACCTTGACGTTACCGACCGTGCTCCCTACATTCTCGGCTCAACGCTAGTCATG
>CALINB010000055.1 GCA_938045325.1 uncultured Rhodospirillales bacterium
GAATGTCAACTGTACGTTATTCGATCAAATGACCGCGCAAGAGGCGACGGAATATTTTAATTTTTGCATGGACGAGTTGAAGGTTGAAGGCATCACAGTTTCGCCGGGCTATGCTTATGAACGGGCTCCCGATCAGGAACATTTCCTGAACCGCCGTAAAACCAAAGAATTATTTCGCGATATTTTCAGAATTGGCAAATCAACGGGACGTAAGTGGCGGTTTAGCCAATCCACGATGTTTATGGATTTTCTCGCCGGTAATCAGCAATATCACTGCACCCCTTGGGGCAACCCGACCCGAAACATTTTCGGCTGGCAACGCCCCTGCTACCTTCTCGGCGAAGGGTATGCGAAATCCTTTAAAGAGCTCATGGAAGAAACCGTTTGGGAACAATACGGCACCGGCAATTATGAAAAATGTGCCGATTGCATGGTTCACTGCGGCTATGAAGCCACTGCCGTCAGCGATACGGTGAAACACCCCTTAAAAGCCTTGGCCGTTGCTTTAAAAGGTTATGAGACCGAAAAGCCTATGGTCGAGGACATCCCCCTCGATAAACAGCGCCCGGCAGAATATATTTTTGAAGACCTGACGAAAGGTTTAGCCCGGGAATTGCAGTCGGGGACCGGCGATCAGGATCGCGCGGCGTAACGCCTTTAACGCCTTTTTATTTGAAACCGCTAAAATGCCGAGCTTGTGCCACAGCCACGGGCGGATCAAAAATCCGATAAATATCTGACCTTCATGGACTTGGCCGTTTTCCTGGATACCCTTCATCGTCCACGCGGGAATTTCCAACAAGTGGCTGTCGGCAATCACCCGCAAGGCCACAAACGGTATGCCGTGTTTGTCGGCGACCTCAGCAATGGCATGACTTTCCATATCGACGGCCTCGGCGCCGCTTGACAACCGGCAGGCAATTTTTTGTTCGACCGTAAGGAGCGGCTCGTTGCTGCCGGCTAACGTGCCCCTTGAGACCGTCATGGACGCCGATAGGACCGCAACAAGGCTATCGCGCCACAATTTGTCGGTTATAAACCGGCGCCCATCGTCATTTAGCACAGTATCGGGCACGACAATATCGCCAGGTTTCTGATGGGGATCGAGCGCGCCGGAAAGTCCTAAGCTGACCAGCCCATCGCAGCCACTGGACACTAACGCCTGCGCTGCTTCCCGGGCACGCTGCGCGCTTGCGCCTGCAATGCGAACAGCCGGCCTTTCGTCAAAAGCATAGGCGTTCAAACAATCGGCCTCACTCGCCAGGCCCGTAATAACACCAAGATGAGGCACCAAATTCCTAAATTCCAAATGCAGGAGTTTTCGCGTTTGAGGATTTTAAATTCTTGTATCGTGATAACGCCCATAACGTGAAGTACGAGCTGTAGCCATGATAGGTAATATAAAAAACACGTGGAAACCCGATGGCATTAAACAGCTTTTCATCCCACTTACCGCCTTCACGCGGCGCATTTAACAGAAACTCAACGCCTTTCTTGACTTCTTCACAATCGACCTCGCCGGCGGCCATCAAACCTAAAATTCCCCAGGCGGTTTGTGATGGTGTGCTTTCTTTCACTTCACCCCGGCGATGCGGCCAGTAAGTCGAGCAGTCTTCACCCCAACCGCCGTCAGGCCGTTGCGCGGCCTTAAGCCACTGAACGGCACGACGCATGGGCTCTGACTTCATATCCTCTCCGGCGGCGTTAAAAGCCGATAAAGCGGACCACGTTCCATAGATATAGTTCGTCCCCCAACGGCCAAACCATGAGCCGTCTTCTTCCTGCTCATCACGCAGAAACTGCAAACCCTTTGCCATAGCAGGATGATCGCGCTCATATCCTAATTGCGCCAGCATACCGATACAGCGCGCACTGACATCAACCGTGGGCGGGTCCAGCAATGCGCCATGGTCGGCAAATGGAATATGGTTCAGCGAATAATGCGCGTTATCGGCATCAAAGGCCCCCCAACCGCCGTTTTTACTTTGCATGCCAACGATCCAATCGGCCGCACGCTGAATTGATTCCTGATACCGTTTAGGATCGGCCCGGTGCATGGCCATTACGACAACTGCTGTATCGTCGACATCGGGATAATAATCGTTCCAATACTGGAAAGCCCAACCCCCTGGCTGCAGATGGGCCCGGTTCACTTGCCAATCGCCTTTAACATCAAGAATTTGCCGGCCCTTAAGCCAATCCAATGCACCGCGCATGACATTCTGCTGACCATCGCAGCCCGCTTCCAGCATGGCGAGAGACGCAAGTCCCGTATCCCAAACCGGCGATAGGCACGGCTGAACATAACCCCAGTCATCTTTCAAGGCCAGATGCTTATCCATGGCTTTGCGGGCGATGACATAATCAGGGTGATCCTTGGCATAGCCCAACAAATCGAACGCCATCAGCGCATTGGCCATAGCCGGAAAAATACTGCCTAAACCGTCTTCGCCGTTCAGCCGCTCGGTAACGAAATCCATTGCCTTTTTAACGGCGCGGTTTTCGATAAACTTGGGAAAATACGGCTCACAAACCCGAGCCAGCTTATCAACCCAAATCATGGCTGAACCAATCCAATGACCGGTCGGGTTGCCGATATAATTTTTCTCCTGCTCGGGCGGCACCAGAAACAATTCTTGGACATCAATTTGACGTGGATTTTTTGCTTTCGCCCGCCGTGTATACAACACCAGTAACGGGATCATGACCGTTCGTGACCAATAAGAAACTTTATCGATGTGAAAAGGAAACCATTTCGGCAGCAATACCGCTTCGACACGCATTACCGGCACGGCCCGCCAGGGAACCTGACCAAACAGCGCTAAAGCACAACGGGTAAACACATTGCATGCTGCGCCACCGCCATGCGCGAGAATTGCTTCTCGGGCACGAACCATGTGCGGCGCATTGATATCTTCGCCGGTAAGTTTCAGGGCATAATAAGCTTTGACAGAAGCGCTGATATTAAAATCACCGTCATGGAATAACGGCCAGCCGCCATGTTCGCCTTGTTTTGCCCGTAAATAGGCTGCCAGTTTTTTCTCGACGTTGTCATTAATCTCGTCGAGATAATGATTGAGCATGATGTACTCGGCCGGAATCGTGCAATCGGCCTCCAGCTCGAATACCCAATGGCCGTCTTCGGCCTGTTGGTCTTCCAACCATTGCCGCGCTTCGGTGATCGTTCGATCAACCTCGGCATCGATAGGTGTTTCCGTACCTGGCTGAGAGGGTTTCAATTGCCGTCCCTCTCCGGCAGGAGCTGTCGCTTGTATTGATGTCACGGCGATTTCCGAGTCCGTCTGCGCTGGTTTTCAGTCATCCGCTTGATGTGGCAAATGGACTTCATTGTCAAGAAATTGAAACAAACTTTAACACAGCCAATGCTGCCTGTCTGCCTGAACGAATGGCGCCTTCGATCGTTGCCGGCAGCTTGGTATCGACCCAATCGCCTGCCAAGACAAAGTTTTTCCATGCACTTTGCGTGCTGGGGCGGCGCGCGACCTGGGCCGGGGTCTGAGCGAATGTAGCCCGTTTTTCCTTCACGATTTTGTGGGCCGGCAACGGTGATGCGGGCAATTCAAGCGCACGGGTGATTTCGTCCCACATTGTGACGGCGAGCTCAGCCGCCGGGGTATCGACGATTTCTTCTGCCGCGCTGACCGTGGTCGAGGCAACATTGCCCCGAAAAAAGATCCAATGACACATTCCGCCGACAACACCGATAAAGCCTTGCGGCTCCCGAGGCGCCGGCAGGAGGAAATGGCCATTGACGATTGCCCGGCTTTCCTCCGGCACGTCAAGCCCCGGCACCAAGCCCTTGGCAACGAGCGGCGGCACGGCGAGAACGGCGGCATCGCCTTCGGATACCTCGACCCTGCTATTACCAAACTCCAACGCCGTGATCGCATCACCGTTAAATGTCAGGCCTCGGACACGCGATGAAAACCGGCACGTAATGTTATGGTCTTTCAACATTTGTAATGCCGGATCGATAAAACTTTCACTTAAACCCTGGCGCGCGATGCGGGGCCGACACGCCGCCTCGCCCCGGCCAAACGTTTCGCGAATTACCGGCACCATTAATGATGCAGCCCCTTGATCAGCCGTTGTGTTTAAGGCTGCCACGGCCAACGGTTCCCAAAAACGGCGGAACAAAATGCTATCGGTGGGCACGCAATCGGTTACCGTTTGCTGGTTTTGCGCACAAAGAATGCGCATGTCACGAATGTAGGCCCAAGGCGATGTTCCCGGTACGCGGCGGGATCGGCTCAATATCCACCATGGTATCAACCCGGCGCCCGGCTTTACCGACCAGCGTTCGTTAGATTCAAAATCAATGAATGGAAATACGGCCCGGTCCGGACCGGTTACGCTATCGGCCGAACCTATAAGATTGAGATATTCCATCGCATCTCGGTTACCGCTCAGTAGCAGATGATTGCCGTTATCAATACGCTGGCCAATGGCATCATCATGAAACGACCGACATCGCCCACCGGCATGCCCCGCCGCCTCGTACAACTCGACACGGCAGCCCGCAACGGCTAATCGAACGGCAGCGGAAAGGCCGGCAAGCCCCGCGCCGATCACATGAACTGTTTTGCCGGAATTTGAAACGGTGCTCACTAGAACAGCCCATAACGAAACACGACCCAAAGCTTTTCAAACTTCGACAATGACACCGGCGGGTCAAACCGCTGCCAATCATTTTGTAGCAACCGGTTAAAAATGCGCCGGTATGCTTGCATCATCATAATAGCCGGGCGCATTTGCACAGGGTCGCAATGCTCCAATATGCTTTCCGCTTCATGAAACCGTTGCTGTGCCGTTTGCGCCAACGACCGGCAAACGTCGGGCAACGACGAGAACTTAAAAACAGCGCTTGCATCGTTATCAACGTCAATACCGTGATTGGTTAATAAATCTTGAGGCAGGTATAGACGGTTACGCTGGGCATCTTCATGCACGTCACGCAAAATGTTCGTCAGTTGCAACGCCTGCCCCAAAGAAAAGGCGACCTGGTCACCCGTAAATTGCTCAATACCGAATATTTGGTTGGACAAACGCCCGACAGCACAAGCGACACGATCACAGTACAACTCGAGCATCGGCATATCCGATATACGAACAGCGTCATAGGCATCCATTTCCATGCCGTCAATCAAAGCCAGGAAATCATCTTTTCTAAGACCAAACTTATCTTTTGGAATTAACAAGGCCTGGCTTGTCGGGTTTGTGGGGTTATTTGAAAATAATCGTTCAATTTCTGTGCGCCACCCTGATAACCGTGCAAGCTTTTCCGATTCGAAACCAGGGTCGTCCGCAATATCATCGACTTCACGGCAAAATGCGTACACCGCATACATGGCCGAACGTTTTTCTTCGCCAAGCCGGCGCATCGCCCAAAAAAAAGACGTTTTAGACCGCTTGACGATGGCTTCGACGTGAGCCTTCGCATCGATCGTATCTGTTTGTGCCGCCGCAACTGACATAGATTTCGTAATCAATCCTTAAATTCGAATGACCGGCTTTTTCAGCTACCGGCGGGACTATAATAACGGCTTTTCCACCCACCGCCGCGCCCCCGCCAATACTGGTAGGCCGATGTGAACGTCATTAACGTATATAGCCCGCCAATCACTGGCAATAACAGTCCCCATAACCAGGACCGCTTATAGAGCGTCAATGTAGGGCGGTAGGCCCACACCATGCCTCCCCAGGCCAAAAAACCGGTGATAAACAAGACCGGATCAGAGAACACGCCTCCGGCGGCACAAGAAATAGGCGGCACAAGGTAAATGATGACCATACCGAAAACAGTTCCCAATAAACGAAGCGAAGAATGATCGAGCTGCTCAAACGCACTTCGCGATACCATGCGCCATATTTCATCCAGCGAACCATATTCCCGGCTACTCACAACTGATTCCGTTAAACCAAGCCAGATCGGGCCTTTTTTCTTGAGGGCTTCGGCCAAGGCGCAATCATCGATCAGGCGATTTCGAATCGTTTCGACACCCCCAATATTTTCAAGCGCCGAGCGGCGAACCAACATGCATCCTCCTGCCGCCGCGGCCGTTTCACATTTAGGATCGTTGACCCACGCAAACGGGAATAGTTTTTGAAAAAAGAAAACGAAGGCGGGAATGAGTAAGCGCTCCCAAAAATATCGGCAATTCAACAACACCATGAGGGAAACCAAATCGTACCGGCCCTGCTCCGCTTGGCAGACAAGCCGCTGCACGCTATGGCAGTCATGATCGATATCCGCATCGGTCAACAACACATACCGGGCCGTGGGAATGACTCGGTCAATATGTTGCAAGCCTTGGTGCACGGCCCACAGTTTCCCGGTCCAGCCGGAATTCAACGGCATTCCATCGATGATTGTAACCCGGTCCGAATTATTTGCGATACGCTGCACGTTTTCACCCGTCCCATCGCTACTCTCATCGTCAACAACGATTATATGAACAGCCCCCGAGTATTCCTGCGCCAACAACGATGAAACTGTTCGCCCAATGGTCTCGGCTTCATTCCGAGCGGGAATAACAACAGCAATATCCGGAGCCCTTTCTTGGCCGCTATCGGAATGGCATTCATCAGGCATTGCCGATGACGGCAAACGCTGATCGGCCCGCCAAAAGGCGCCCCGGGCGAAAATCAAAACACTCCAAATAATAAGTGAAATAAAAGCGGGAATATGAAACCAGAAAAGCGTCACTGGCGGTAGGCTCCGAAAAACACAGCCATCGCCCCCCGCATGCAATACCATAAATATTCGAACTTCGAGAGCTCAACGCGGCAAGCCAGTAAATCACGGCGACGCAGACGGTCGATCAAGGCTTCTGCAATACGTACAATGACGGCAGATTCCATGGCCAACCGTTTCGACGCCAACCCAAGCGGCAACCGCCGGGCATCGGGCATCAGCAGTTCAACATGATCGAGGGTCAGGTCAAATACCCGGCGCATGCCCGGAGCCGATTTCGTTTCATCGAGTGATGCCACATCCACGCCCGATTCCGTTATCCAATCCTGCGGCAGATAAACGCGGTTCAACTGGCGATAATCGTCCTGAGCGTCCTGCAAATGGTTGATGATCTGCAACGCGATACAAAGTGCATCGGATGGGCCGTAACCGTCGCGCGAACCGCCGTGAAGATCGACCATATAACGCCCGACCGATGCCGCCGAGAGTACGCAATAGCCGACAAGGTCATCCCAATCGTCGTAGCGAATTTTCGTGGCGTCTTGTTTAAAGGCGGTCAGCAGATCGAGGCAATGTTGCGGCGGCACACCTGTTTCTGCCAAACTCGCGCGCATCCGGGCAGCTTTCCCAAACTCAGTATCTTGATCACCCTTCCCCAGTAATGCTGCTTCAAAACCATCCAGCCGCTTAATTTTTTCATCCGGGGTTAAAGTCGGATTGTCCGCGATATCATCAGATGCCCGGGCAAAAGCATAAAAGATTGCAACATGCGGTCGGAGATGCGCCGGCAACAGCCACGACCCAACGGGGAAATTTTCATAAGCCACGTCTTTGCCGGATGGCGTCTCGACGTTCGATGACGGAGCCGTGACCATAAGTTTTCTTAACCGATTTAAGAACGTTCGTTCTTAGGATGATTGTTTCATTTTTTTTATTTTTTTACGAAGCTCGTCGAGCAGGCCCTCAACGGTACCGCCGTTTTGACGAATCACAGAAGCGAATTCTGACCGTTGCGTTTGCCCCATGCTTAGGCCTTCGACGATGAGATCAATGACTTTATATTTTCCCTCGCGGGCCCGCAGGCGCCAATCGACTTTGACTGGCGGCTGGCCATCCGAACGATTCAACCTGGACGACACCACGACATCCCGCCCGCCGGAACCTAAGGCATTGGAAACCTGGAGTTCCGCATTGGGATAGCGGGCAAAACGGTCGACATAGGTCTCGACCAACAATTCCTCGAATAGCTTAAAATATTCCTGCTTTTGTTCCCGCGTTGCTTGGCGCCAATAGCGGCCTAAAACCCAGGCGGCAATCGTCTTATGGGCAAAATATTCATGAAATAACTTTCTGAATTTCACCACTCGTTCCGGCCGGGGCTGCTCTTTGATTGTAAGCGAGGTTAAAGCCTCACCGGCCAGCGACTCGATAAATTTTTTAGCGCCGGTTTCAAAATTTTCAGCATTGCCCGTGCCCAGTAAAACCAATGCCGAAAACACGAAAACAATCGCTAACTTCATAATCAGCCGTTTAAAAATCATTCTTACTTTCTCTTCTATATTTTTACTTCAAAAAACACCGAAACTGGCCTATGCGGCTGGCAACGAAATATAATCATTTTTACACCAAGCTCAAAGACTCCTCATTAGGGCGCAGAAATCAAGCCTAGACTGAACTCATTACAAACGCCTGAAGGCCCGTTAGAATATTTTTCATTAGAATCAATGGGAAAGCTCGTCATACCCGCCCGACCGGCTTGACATATCACCGATAGTTTCACAACGTGGCCAAAATTTTTAAAGAGGGAAACGAATAACATGCTGAAAATCTGGGGACGGAATACATCCAGTAATGTTCGAAAAGTTTTATGGTGTTGCGCCGAAATCGGCCTTGAATACGAACGAATCGATTGGAGTGGCCCATTCGGTGGCAATGACGATCCGGCGTATCGTAAACTCAATCCGAACGGTCTCGTACCGACCATTGAGGACGGTGATCTCGTGCTTTGGGAATCGAACACCATCATACGGTACCTGACCTGCAAACACAGCCGCGGCAATTTATGGCCTGAAGATCCTGCT
>CALINB010000056.1 GCA_938045325.1 uncultured Rhodospirillales bacterium
TAAAATTGATCATATTTTTTTGAATACGCGAATAGTTGATTGCTCAAGTATCCATGATTCAATACACTTTCTGCTAAATGAAAATCATACGCATTGTAATGATTTGAGTGGTTTTTGAAGCGTAATAAATGGGAGAAATGCAGTAATGACGAAGAAGGCTTCTTTTTTGAAAATGACGGGCATGGCAATGGGTGCCGTGGCTGCCATTGGATTGCTGTCCACACAACAAGTGTCGGCGGCTGATTTTTCCAATAAGCGCATTCGGGTTATCGTTCCCTTCAGTGAAGGTGGCGGAACGGATAGTCTGACCCGTTTTTTGCAACCGTTTTTCGAAAAATATTTGCCGGGAAATCCGAAGGTGTTGGTTATTAACAAACCGGGCGGCGGCAGTATTGTCGGCGGCAATTATTTTCAAAAGCGAGCGAAACACGACGGCACGTGGGTCATGGCGGTTTCATCGTCGACGGTTGCTAACTACGTCATTAAAGACCCGCGTATTAAATTCGTTATTGAAAAATGGAATCCGATTGCTCTGCTCCCGCGCGGCGCGATGGTTTACGTCCATGAGAAACTCGGCGTCCATAAGATCAAAGGCATCAAGGCTAAAATCAAGCACATGCGGAAATTTCCGACGGAGCAACTCGTCTTTGGCGGGAAAACGCCGACATCGTCCGGCCTCAACAAACGGATGGCCTTGTCTGTTCTTGGCATTGAAGTCAAAAGTGTTTGGGGCATGAAAGGCAATGGTCCCATGGCCTTAGCATTCGAACGCGGTGAGTTTACGGTGAATTTCGATAACTCCTTGAGCTATCTAAATAACCGTAAGCATTTACGAAAAGCCGGCATTGCCAAAGAGTTTTTAACGCTTGGCGCGCCGGATGCCTCTGGCAAATGGGGACGGGATCCGGTCTGGCCGAACGTGCCGACGGTTTTTGAAATGTATAAAGCTCTTCATGGCAAAGAAATCTCGGGTCCGGCGGGTGATGCTCTCAGGGGGCATATCGCGCTGACGACAGCCGGTAACAAATCCTATCATTTGCCGGAAAAGGTTTCGAAAGAGGTTCTTGCTACGTGGCATGATGCCTTCCGGAAACTGATGAAGGATCCGAAATTCTTGAAAAAACGAAAGAAGATCATCGGTGATTATCAAGTGCTGGTCGGAAAGCCGGCCGCCGACCTTCTCTATAGCAAGCTGAATATTCCTGAAAATGCTAAGGCGTATCTGTCGAAATACGTAAAGAAACGCTATGGAATCAGCTTGAATCTGTAAAAGGCTATTCATTGAAAATCTAAATGGATTTGGCGTCTGACGGGTAACCGTCAGGCGTCGAGTTCGTTATGAAGATTTTAAAAATGAATTCATAAAGAAATAATCTGCGGGGGCGTCATGGGGATCGATACAACAATACTTTTTAATGCTCTGTTTGGGCTCATTCAGCCCACGCATCTGATGTATTTAACCATCGGGACCGTGCTGGGGCTTTTGGTCGGTATTCTACCGGGCCTCGGTGGCGTCGCTGGTTTGTCGATTTTGCTGCCGTTCGTATTCGGCATGGATGAATCCCATGCCCTCGCCATGATGATCGGTTTATTGGCGCCGACCACGACCTCCGACACCTTTCCCTCTGTCCTCATGGGCATTCCCGGAACGTCCGGTTCGCAGGCGACTGTTGTCGACGGGTTTCCGTTATCGAAGAAAGGAGAGGGCGCACGCGCCCTAGGTGCTGCGTTTACGGCATCGCTGTTCGGCGGCGTGTTCGGCGCGCTCGTTCTCACAGGCGCTGTCTTCGCTGCACGGCCGATTATTTTGGCTATGGGGTTCGGCGAGCAAATTATGCTCATCATCTTGGCGCTCAGCATGGTCGGCATGCTGACGGGCGATAATGCCTTAAAAGGTCTTGCTACCTGCGGTGTGGGTTTAATTATCGGCATGATCGGCGTCGAGCCGCATGGCGCTTTTCGCCTAACGTTCGGCAGCACATATTTGAGCGACGGCATTCCGATCGTCATCGTCGGTCTGGGCATGTTTGCTTTGCCCGAAATCATCGAATTGCTACGCCGTCAGCAGACCATCGCCGAAGGCGGCGTTCTCGGGCGCGGCTGGAAGCAGGGATTTCTCGATGCGATTAAGCATAAATGGATCGTGCTGCGCTGTTCCGGTATTGGCTGTTTGATCGGCGCGCTGCCCGGCCTCGGCGGTTCCGTCGTTGACTGGATCGCGTACGGCCACATTATCCAAACGTCGAAAGACCGTTCTAACTTCGGCAAGGGCGATATCCGCGGCGTTTTGGCGCCGGAATCGGCAAACAACGCGAAAGAAGGCGGTGCCTTGATCCCGACATTGCTGTTCGGCATACCCGGATCGGGTTCCATGGCGATTTTGTTGGCCGGATTCATCTTGATCGGTATCGAGCCGGGAACGGAAATGATCACGACCAAGCTGCACCTGACCTATACCATCATTTGGTCGCTAGCGATCGCCAACGTTATCGGTGCGGGATTGTGCCTGGTTTTAGCACCTCATATCGCAAAGCTGACGACAATTCGATATGCCTTGTTGGCACCTTTTATGATCGTCTTGATTTTCTTCGCTGCCTTCCAATCCAACCGCATTTGGACGGATCTCTTCATGCTGTTAGGTATGGGAACACTGGGCGTCTTTATGAAGCGCTTCGGCTGGTCACGCCCGGCATTGTTGATCGGTTTCTTCTTATCGACTCGAGTCGAAACGAAGCTTTATCAATCGGTGCAGGTGTATGGCGCCGATTTCCTATTGCGGCCCATCGTCATCGTTCTTTTGCTGCTGACAATCGGATCAATTTACGTTGCGGCAAGATTTTCACCAAGTCGGGATAAAAAATATGTCGAAGACAGCCCAAATTCGACGCGGCGTAAAAACCCGCAAATGATTTTTACGTGCATCTTTATTTTGATGGCATTGGTCGTGTTCTTCGATGGTTTTCGCTACGGCACGCTTGGTAAAATATTCCCGA
>CALINB010000057.1 GCA_938045325.1 uncultured Rhodospirillales bacterium
GGTTTGAAACCGCGCCGATCGATGCCATGCATTCGGCCCGAACCATCCGAATTTCACCGGAACTCAGGCGCAGCTGGGCATACCCTTGGTCTTTACCGACGAGTTGAACGTACGTTCCTGCGGCACGGGCAATTTGTCCGCCCTTGCCGGGCTTCATTTCTATGTTGTGAATGATCGTGCCGACGGGGATGTTCTGCATCGGCAGCGCATTGCCCGGGCGGATATCGACATTTTTACCGGATTCGACCGTATCGCCAGCTTGCAAGCGTTGTGGCGCTAAGATGTAGGACAGCTCGCCGTCACTATACTTAATTAAGGCAATAAAAGCTGAACGGTTCGGATCATATTCAAGCCGCTCTACGGTAGCCGGTACGTTGAACTTATTCCGCTTAAAGTCAACCATGCGGTAACGCCGTTTATGCCCTCCGCCACGCCGGCGCGCGGTAATCCGGCCTTGATTATTCCGGCCGCCATTTTTACGCATGCCTTCCGTCAAAGAACGTTCAGGCCGTCCGTTCCAAAGACCTTTGCGGCTGACGAGAACAAGGCCGCGTTGCCCCGGTGTCGTCGGTTTATGTTGTTTTAACGGCATCCTACGTTTAACCCCAATTAAATACCTGTCGTGACATCGATCGAATTACCTTCGGCCAATGTGACAATTGCTTTCTTTGTGTCTGCTCGTTTGCCCAACTCTCCGCGGAAGCGTTTTACTTTACCCCGCTGGCGGGAGGTGTTCACCGCTGTAACTTTGACATCGAATAATTTTTCAACAGCCGCTTTAATTTCAGGCTTACTCGCATTCAACGGCACACGGAACGACACTTGGTTGTGTTCCGACAACAGAGTCGATTTTTCCGTAATCATCGGCGATCGGATGATTTCATACATCCGGCCCTGACTCGGCGTGACTTTATTGGCGTGCGGGCCACTCATTTTAATCGCTCCACAAGTTTATTTACGGCGTCCTGCGTCAAAACCAATGTTCCGCTTCGCATAATGTCGTAAACATTTGCGCCTTCCGTTGGCAAAATATTCATGCCCAGGACATTCGCCGCGGCATTTGCAAAATTGGTATCGAGCTCTGCGCCTTCGATGACTAGTGCCGAGTTCCAGCCCAATTGATTGACCCGTTGCGCTAGGTCTTTGGTCTTGCCGCTTTTAAGTTTTGCCGCATCAATGATAACCAAACTACCGGCAGCTTGCTTCGCCGATAAAGCCGTTTTCAATGCCAGGCGCCGGACCTTTTTCGGCAGGCTATGGGCGTGGCTACGAACAACAGGGCCGAAAGCGACACCGCCACCACGCATTTGCGGGGCTTTTTCGTTGCCATGACGTGCCCGACCCGAACCTTTTTGTTTCATCATTTTTGCGGTCGTGCCACGGACTTCGCTGCGCTGTTTGGTTTTATGCGAACCTTTACGGCGCTTTGCCAATTGCCAATTTACGGCACGCGCGATCAAATCACTGCGGACCGGCAAGCCGAACACCGCGTCATCCAGCTCGATGCTGCCGACTTTTTTATTTTCCAAACTCATCACGTCGCACTGCATCGGTGCTTAATCCTTCTTCTCTTCTTCGCCGCCTTCGGAATCGGCAGCAGGGGCTTCTTCGGCCGGTTTTTCTTCTTTTGGAGCCTCTTCTTTTGGAGCTTCTTCGACTGCGGGTTCTTCTGCCGGTGCTTCATCAGATGCATCAGCCGCCGCCATTTCTTGGCCTAAAATTGCCGCCGGATAGGGAACATCATCCGGACGGACCCGCTTGGCCGCATCGCGAATGGCGACATACGATCCTTTCGAACCAGGGACAGCGCCGCGCACCAAAATCAAACCCCGTTCCGGATCAGTCTCAACAATAATGAGATTTTGCGTCGAAACCCGCCGGTTACCCATTTGGCCGGCCATTTTCTTGCCCTTAAAGACCTTGCCGGGGTCCTGACATTGACCCGTCGAACCATGGGAACGGTGACTAATGGAAACGCCGTGTGACGCCCGCAAACCCGCAAAACCATGGCGCTTCATAGCACCGGCAAACCCTTTACCGATGGAGGTTCCAGCAACATCGACATACTGACCTGGGATAAAGTGAGCTGCCGATAACTGCGCGCCAACGTCAACCAGCGCGTCGTCGGCAACACGGAATTCAGTAAGCTTCTTCTTCGGCTCGACTTTTGCTTTGGCAAAATGGCCCCGAAGAGCTTTCGAAAGGTTTTTGACTTTGACACTGCCGATCCCGAGTTGCAGCGCGTTATAGCCGTCCTTTTCCGTCGTTCGTTTAGCAACAACCTGGCAATCATCAATCTTCAGCACAGTTACAGGCACATGGCGGCCATCGGCATCCGAAAACCGACGGGTCATTCCTAATTTCTGTGCAATTAAACCGGTACGCATTTCATTTAACCTTAAAGCTTAATTTCCACATCAACGCCGGCAGCAAGATCGAGCTTCATCAGCGCGTCTACGGTCTGCGGCGTCGGATCCAAAATATCCAGGACCCTTTTATGAGTACGGATCTCAAATTGTTCGCGCGATTTTTTGTCGATATGCGGCGAACGCAAGACCGTAAATTTCTCGATGCGCGTCGGCAGCGGTATCGGTCCGCGAACCTGTGCACCTGTGCGTTTGGCGGTGTTCAGGATCTCATTCGCCGACTGATCAAGCACGCGATGATCAAACGCCTTGAGCCGGATCCTGATGTTTTGTTGATCCATTATTATTTTCCCTTAACCACCTAACCTAAACGCTCATATTTACTCAATGATGGATGCGACGACACCGGCGCCGACGGTCCGCCCGCCTTCACGGATGGCGAAGCGCAAGCCTTCATCCATCGCGATCGGCTGGAGAAGCTCAACCTCCATCGTGATATTGTCACCCGGCATCACCATCTCGGTGCCTTCCGGTAACTCAACCGTGCCCGTTACGTCCGTCGTGCGGAAGTAAAACTGCGGACGGTACTTCGTGAAAAACGGCGTGTGACGGCCACCCTCTTCCTTATTCAGGATATAAGCCTCGCACTTGAACTTCGTGTGCGGCGTGATCGAGCCGGGTGCTGCCAAAACCTGGCCCCGCTCAACCTCTTCACGCTTCGTGCCACGCAACAGAACACCGATGTTGTCGCCCGCTTCACCTTGATCCAACAACTTGCGGAACATCTCAACACCCGTGCACGTCGTCTTCTCGGTATCCTTCAAGCCGACAATCTCAATCTCGTCACCCGTGTTGATAATGCCCTTCTCAACCCGGCCCGTCACAACCGTACCCCGGCCCGAGATCGAGAACACATCTTCAATCGGCATCAGGAACGGCTGATCCTTCGGACGATCCGGCTGCGGAATGTAATCATCAACCGCTTTCATCAGCTCAAGGATCGCATTCTTACCGGTCGCTTCATCACCGCCCTCAAGCGCAACCAAGGCCGAACCCTTCACAATCGGGATATCGTCGCCCGGGAAGTCGTAAGAGCTCAACAGTTCGCGGATCTCAAGTTCGACAAGTTCCAAAAGCTCTTCGTCGTCCACCTGGTCCACTTTATTCATAAACACAACAATCGCCGGCACACCCACCTGACGGGCCAGAAGAATATGCTCACGCGTCTGCGGCATCGGACCGTCGGCAGCCGACACAACCAAAATAGCGCCGTCCATTTGAGCCGCACCCGTGATCATGTTCTTCACGTAGTCAGCGTGACCCGGGCAGTCAACGTGCGCGTAATGCCGGTTCTCGGTCTCGTACTCAACGTGAGCCGTCGCAATCGTAATGCCGCGCTCGCGTTCTTCTGGCGCCTTATCAATATCAGCGTAATCCGTAAACTCAGCACCGCCCATATCAGCCAGCGTCTTCGTGATCGCCGCCGTTAACGTCGTCTTGCCATGGTCAACGTGGCCAATCGTACCAACGTTGCAATGCGGTTTTGTCCGTTCAAACTTTTCTTTCGACATGACGTGTTCTCCTTAAGGCTCCTAACCGGCCAATCTCGTTTGCATCTCATCAGTAACTTGCCGCGGTACATCAGCATAATGATCAAAATGCATTGTATATTGCGCACGCCCCTGACTCATGGAACGCAGTTGACTGACATAACCGAACATATTCGCAAGCGGCACCATCGCAGAAATAACACGGGCATTTCCGCGTTGATCCATACCTTCTACATTGCCCCGGCGGCTATTGAGGTCGCCGATAATATCGCCCATATATTCTTCCGGCGTCACAACTTCGACCCGCATAACCGGCTCAAGCAATTTGGCACCGGCCTTTACCACGCCCTCACGAAAGGCCGCACGGGACGCGATTTCAAAAGCAAGCGAGCTGGAGTCGACATCATGCGAGTCACCGTCAACAAGGGTCGCTTTAAAATCAATGACCGGGAACCCCATCACTGTGCCGGATTGGCGCGCGCTTTCAAGACCGGACTGAACGCCTGGAATGTATTCGCGCGGCACCGAGCCACCGACGACTTTACTCTCAAATTGATACCCCTCACCAGGGGCAAGCGGCTCGAGTTGAATTTTGACCCGGGCATATTGTCCGGAACCACCCGATTGTTTCTTGTGGGTGTAATCAACTTCATACGGCTTCGAAATCGTTTCGCGGTAAGCGACTTGAGGCGCACCGACATCCGCTTCAACTTTAAATTCACGTTTCATGCGATCGACGAGAATCTCCAAGTGAAGCTCGCCCATGCCCTTGATAACGGTTTGGCCGCTTTCACCATCGGACGACACTTGAAAGGAAGGATCTTCCGCGGCCAGACGGCCCAGCGCGGTCGACATCTTTTCTTGGTCAGCTTTGGTTTTCGGCTCAACGGCAACCTCAATCACCGGATCCGGAAACTCCATTCGTTCAAGCACAACGGCGGAACTGGGATCACAAATCGTATCGCCCGTCGTCGCACTTTTCAGGCCCGCCAAGGCAACAATATCACCGGCAAAGGCTTCCTTGATTTCTTCACGGGAGTTGGCATGCATCAACAGCATGCGGCCTACGCGCTCTTTGGTGTCTTTTACGGTATTCAAGAGTGAATCACCCGCTTTGATACCGCCGGAATAAATACGAATAAACGTTAGAGATCCGACAAACGGGTCATTCATAATTTTAAAGGCCAACGCTGAAAACGGCTCGTCATCCGAGTTGTTCCGTTCGATTTCCTCTTCGGTACCCGCCTTCACACCCTTAATGGCTGGAACATCCGTCGGTGCCGGCATGAAATCGACAACGGCATCGAGGAGCGGCTGAACACCTTTGTTTTTAAATGCCGTCCCGAGCAACACCGGCACAAACGACAAGGCCAGCGTTCCCTTACGAATACATTTAATAAGTGTCTCTTCGTCGGGCTCCTTACCTTCTAAATAGGCTTCCATCACATCGTCGTCGTGTTCGACGGCAAGTTCGATCATTTTTTCACGGTATTCGGCTGCTTGGTCGGCAAGATCAGCCGGAATATCGGTATATTCGAATTCGGCACCCAGCGATTCATCTTTCCAGATGATCGCTTTCATCCGAATGAGATCAATAACACCGGCAAAATCGGCTTCGTTTCCGACCGGCAACTGCAGAACGATCGGCGTGGCACCAAGACGGTCGACGATCATATCGATGCAACGGAAATAGTCGGCACCCGTGCGGTCCATTTTATTAACGAAACAAATGCGCGGAACTTTATATTTGTCGGCCTGCCGCCAAACCGTTTCCGATTGAGGCTCAACACCAGCGACACTATCAAAAACGGCCACCGCACCATCCAAAACGCGCAATGACCGTTCAACTTCGATCGTAAAATCCACGTGACCCGGCGTATCAATAATATTGATGCGGTGGTCATTCCAATTACAAGTCGTCGCAGCCGATGTGATCGTAATACCGCGTTCCTGCTCTTGTTCCATCCAGTCCATCGTGGCATTGCCGTCATGGACCTCACCGATTTTATGCGACCGTCCCGTGTAATACAGAATACGTTCCGTCGTCGTCGTTTTACCGGCATCGATGTGAGCCATGATGCCAATGTTTCGGTATAAGTTAAGAGGTGTTGTGCGGGCCATCGTCGTAAATCCTTGAAAAGACTACCAGCGGTAGTGGGAGAAAGCTTTATTTGCTTCCGCCATACGGTGTGTGTCTTCCCGTTTTTTAACTGCCGAGCCCCGGTTATTGGAAGCATCAAGCAATTCTGAGCACAAACGCTCAACCATTGTATTTTCAGAGCGGTTCCGGGCGATATCAACTATCCACCGGATCGCCAAAGCCTGCCGGCGTTCGGCACGTACTTCGACGGGCACTTGATAGGTAGCGCCACCGACACGGCGTGAACGAACTTCCACAGCCGGCTTCACGTTATCAATCGCTTCGTGAAAAACCTTCAAAGGATCGCCGCCCGATTTTTGCTGAATCATATCCAGAGCACCGTACAAAATATGTTCGGCGGCTGACTTTTTGCCGTGCAACATTAAACTGTTCGTAAATTTCGTGAGAACCAAATCGTTAAATTTAGGATCTGGTAAAACTTCACGGCGTTCTGCGGCACGGCGACGAGACATTTTTTGACCCCTACTTCGGACGTTTAGCGCCGTACTTAGAACGGCGTTGGCGGCGATCGGAAATACCTTGGGTATCAAGCGTGCCACGAATAATGTGATAACGAACACCCGGCAAGTCTTTCACACGACCGCCGCGAATCATCACGACAGAGTGCTCTTGCAAGTTATGACCTTCACCCGGAATGTAACTTGTTACTTCAAAACTATTGGTCAATCGAACGCGAGCAACTTTACGCAACGCCGAGTTCGGTTTTTTCGGCGTCGTTGTATAAACACGCGTGCAAACACCACGCTTTTGAGGACACTGTTCAAGTGCCGGAACTTTGTTGCGCGTGATCGGCATTTTACGCGGCTTGCGAATCAATTGATTAATCGTTGGCATCGATCATCACCACCAATAACAAAACCTATTTTTACGATGCAAAAACCACCGAAGGGATTCGAGTCGTCCCATCCGGTGGGCTGCAAATTCAACACCCCACGGGGTATTTATCCAAATTTTCCAGTCTCTACGGGCAACTGCGTCTAGACCGGACGGCCTACCACCAGCTCCCTTGCGAGAGGGCGGTTATATTAAGCGTCATACCTGCCGTCAAGCAGAAAGAGTCCGATTTTTCGCGGAATTCTGCAGATTTTTTAGAAACCCGGATATGGCCTCCAAAAACCCCCATGGCACCCTGCAGAAAATGTAAAAAAGCCCCGGTTTCCCGGGGTTTTTTCGAAATGTGACTATATTTACTCCGCGGCGGCTTCGGTTTCCGATTCCGGAGCTGCTTCGGCCTCAGAGGCGGCCGCAAGCTTCGCCTGCTCTTTCGCAGCTGTCTCAGCCAGGGCTTCGTCCCGATTAATGGCAATCTCACGCATCCGATTCATGGTCGCGCCCGTTCCGGCCGGGATCAATCGGCCAACAATCACGTTCTCTTTCAGGCCGATTAGATAGTCTTTTCGCCCGGAAACCGCGGCTTCCGTCAGAACCCGCGTGGTTTCTTGGAACGATGCCGCAGAAATGAAGGAATGAGTCTGCAGGCTGGCCTTGGTGATCCCTTGCAGCACCGGTTCAGCCTCGGCAGGTTTGCCACCCTCTTCTTTCGCCTTGGCATTCACTTCGTCAAACTCCATGCGGTCGACTAGTTCACCCACCAGGAATGTCGTATCGCCCGGTTTGGTAATTTCGACCTTCTGAAGCATCTGCCGGACAATGACCTCGATGTGTTTGTCATTAATACGCACACCTTGAAGGCGGTAAACGTCTTGAATTTCGTTGATCAAGTACTCCGCCAAGGCTTCAATCCCCAGTACCCGCAGAATATCGTGAGGCACAGGATTACCGTCCATCAGGGGATCGCCGACATCAACATAATCGCCTTCTTGAACACTCACATGGCGTCCTTTCGGCAACAGATATTCGACGGGTTCCTGACTGTCATCTTCCGGCACCACGACAATACGGCGTTTGTTTTTATAGTCTTTACCGAATTCGACGCGGCCGGCAATTTCACTGATAACCGCATGGTCTTTTGGCTTGCGGGCTTCAAAGAGT
>CALINB010000058.1 GCA_938045325.1 uncultured Rhodospirillales bacterium
TCTCGCCTTCGAGACACTGCCCGACGACTTGCGAAAGGCAATCGAAGGAAAACGTTCGAAACAAGATGCCAGCCGCAACTCGGCCGGCGAACTGCGTCCCGGAATCAAAAAACCCGAAAAGCCCGAAGATGTCCCCGGGCCAATGCATCCGCTTGTGCGCAAGCATCCCAAGACGGGAAAACCGGCACTATATCTCGGACGGCGCCGCGTCTATCCGTCGCAATACATCGAAGGCTTCTCAAATGAGGAAAGCGAGACCTTGCTCGACCGACTTTGGGAACATGCGACACAGGATAGCCTCAAATGGACTCATACCTGGAAACCGGGTGATTTGTTGGTTTGGGACAATCGCTGTGCCATGCATCGACGCGAGCAGGTTGATCACACCCAACGCCGGGTTATGTACCGCACACAATTCCAAGGCGAAAACGTCATTCCGGCGTAATTTAATTCCTGATAACGGTAAATAAATTTAAATGCCTCGTTCATCGCCGACCGTCAGCGAAAAACTCGCTGAACTCATTCTTAATCTGAAATACGAAAACCTCCCCGAAGACGTCATCCATTCAACCAAACGACTGTTTCTCGATACGCTGGCGTGCGCCATCGGAGGTCGAAACGGCGAACCGGTCCAAATGGTTTTGAAAACCGTCGACTATCTCGGCGGCAATCCGCAGGCAACGATCATCGGCAGCCGAAAAAAAACGTCGGGGCCACTGGCGACCCTCGTGAACGGCGCCATGATTCGTTACCTCGATTTCAACGATTATCAGTTCTCGCGTGATTCATCCCATCCGAGCAGCAATCTGGCCATGGTGCTGGCCTTAGCCGAAGCCGAAGGCCTTTCAGGCAAAGATGTCATCCTCGGTGCCGTCATCGCCTATGAAATTCAATTGCGATTTGCGACCTATTGCGGCGAGCCGAACCTCTCGCGCCGCGGTTGGCGCAGTCCGGCCACCCATGCTTCATTTGCGAGTACGGCGGCGGCATGCCGCATGTTGAACCTTGATAATCATGCGACCATGAGCGCCTTCGGCATCAACGGCAGCCACAACAGCACGCTTGCACAATCTCACCGCGGCACCATGTCCATGATGAAGGCCACGGCCGAAGCGACCGCTTCCAAAGCTGGGCTTGAAGCGACATTGCTTGCGCGTAGCGGCATGACGGGCCCGCCGGAAATTTTCGAGGGCGAGTCCGGTTGGATCAAAATTATCGCCGGCGGCGCCGATATTGACGGCATGACGGAGCCCTTTCAGGGCCGTTTTCGTATTACTGATATGTGCATGAAGCCTTATGCGACCAATATGTCGATCCAAGCTTCGATTCAAGCCGCTCTTGATCTGATGGCCGAACACAACTTCAAACTATCGCAAGTCGACAAAATCGAAGTTTTTTACAGCGGTCACTTTTTCAAGAAACCCTCAGCGGACAAGGCAACGCTTTTACCGGAAACCCGTGAAACGGCCGATCACAGCCCGCTGTATTGTGTCGCCATCGCGCTGCTCGAAAAGGCTTGCGGGCCCGAACAATTTACGGATGAAAAGCTGTTTGATCCCAACGTACGCAATCTCATGCAACGGATCGAACTGAAACCCGATGACGAGTTAACGGCGCTGCAAAGCAAAACACAGGGCTCTAAGGTCCGCATCATGCTGGATACTGGTGAAACACATCAAAAAGACTGCCTTTATCCACCGGGAAACCCGAAAAACCCGCTGAGCGATGGGCAAATTGCAGACAAGTTCCGCACGCTCTCACGTGGCGTCCTTACAGACTCACAAACGGAAAAGGCCATCGAGGCCGTATGGGCCATCGATACGTGTTCGGATATTGGCGCGTTAATGAAAACACTCAGCGGTTAAGCTGCTTTTTGCTGCCATGTTTTTGTCAGCTCAATAACCTTGTCGACATCTTCGGCATTATTATAAAGATGCAATCCAAATCGCAGCATACCCCGCCGGACCGTGTGCTTAACGCCGTTTTCCGTTAAATATGCGAAAAGCTCATTGACCATGGCATCATCGGCGCTGTCATGCTCGGAGACACGCGGATCATAATGACCGACCGTTAACGTGCTCGACCAATGTCCGCCCGGTGGCCAACCGCAAACAGGCAAACCGAGTTCATGAAATCTTTCGCCCAGCCGGCGAGCGAGGCCGCAAACATGTTTTTCGATATTTTCGGTACCAAGTTCGAGTAACAGATCGAGTGACTTTTCAGCCGCAACGGCACCGATGAAGTTATAATTGCCGCCGTCAAACCGGCGTGCACCACGCATCAATTGAATGTCATCATCGCCCATATCCGCTTCATGTGCATCGCCAAGATCGACGCTGTAACGGGCCAAATGGGACGGTTGCATCCGTTCCGCCCATTCGCTGCGGCAATACAAAAATCCGAAGCCGTAAAATCCGAGCAAACCTTTTTGTCCGCCAACGGAAATGGCATCGACATTGAATTTCTCGACATCCATATGCAAAAGCCCGAGCGATTGCGCCGCGTCCAGTAGGAAAAAGACGCCCCTCTCCCGGCAGGCCTTTCCTAGGGTTTCAAGATCGGTCCGAAAGCCCGGCGCGAACGTCACGGTCGATACGGTGACGACACGGGTTTTTTCATCCATCGCATCGATCATGGCCTGCACAGGCATATTGCCGTCTTCGGTGGGCACGAAGCGCACTTCGATGCCTGAAAGGTCTCGGCGATTCAGCCACGGATAAACATTGGCGGGGTGCTCGAGATCCCGGCAAAGAATGACATTATCGCCTGCCTGCAACGGCAGGGAGCTGGCTAATATGTTGATTCCGTCCGAAACATTTCGGGAAAATGTAATGTCGTCAGGAATCGCATTAATGAGCTTGGCAAACTTTTCCCGCGTAACCTCAATCGTTTC
>CALINB010000059.1 GCA_938045325.1 uncultured Rhodospirillales bacterium
CCTTTATGCTTCATGGACATTTTAATCGCCCAACATGGCGGACTAAATCGAAGGTCGGGATTGGCGCCGGCCAAGTCGTAAATTGTGCGTTTCGTTTGAGGCATTGATTATCCTTTATACCGTTATCGCGATACTAGAAGCCGGATTGCGTAAAATCCAGCATCACGATTTTGCCCTTTCGGATTAAGTCCTGTAAAATTTGCCTGATTACCTGGGAACCGAAATCGGGGGATAACGATGCCGAAAGATTCACCGGAGAAAAAACCTGACAAAAAGGTCAATAAGCACGGAGTCGCACGGGTCCGTAAAAAACTCTACGAGTCCGAACTCGATCGTTTACAACTCGAACTCGTGAAATGGCAAGAATGGGTGCGAGAGGAAGGCGAACGAGTCGTTGTTGTATTTGAAGGCCGCGATGCTGCCGGTAAGGGCGGTGTGATCCAACGGATCAGTGATCCTTTAAACCCACGCTTTTGCCGCATTGCCGCCCTCGGCAAACCGACGGAACGGGAAAAAACCCAATGGTATTTTCAACGTTACGTCCCGCACTTACCCGCCGCCGGCGAAATCGTCTTGTTTGACCGCAGTTGGTATAACCGTGCCGGTGTCGAACGGGTCATGGGTTTCTGTACGGAAGCCGAATACGATGAGTTTTTGCGCTCCTGCCCACAATTCGAAGAGCTGCTCATGCGCTCGGGCATTAAGCTTATTAAATACTGGTTTTCGGTCAGCGACGAAGAACAAGAACGCCGTTTCCAAGATCGAATTAAAAACCCGATGAAAAACTGGAAGCTAAGTCCGATGGATGTGGAAGCGCGCAACCGCTGGATCGAGTATTCGAAAGCGAAAGACGAAATGTTCCGCTACACCGATTCCGAACTCAGTCCTTGGTGGGTCGTTGAAGCCGACGACAAGCGCGGTGCCCGGCTTAATTGCATTTCACATTTACTAAGCCAGTTCGACTACAGCGAAGTTGAAAAAGATGAAATCACTTTGCCGCCACGGCGCGGATCAAAAGATTACGTTCGCCCGCCGAAAGACGAACAACGGTTCGTACCCCATAAGTGGTAAGACCTTAGCGGCCACGCTGACTGCTCTTGCGTTGAGGCCGCGGCGAAAATGACGGTGTGTTACCCTTACCCCCTCCCTTACCGCCTTTGATCGCCTTCGGATCAAAGGCGTTGGGATTTTGAAACGGGACTGTTCCATCCGTAGCGGCTTTTTTCGCCTGTGCCGCTTTGCGTTTGTTTTTCTTATTACCTGGCATATTCATGAACCTCGTGGTGTTTCGGGTTCTCCCCTCCTAGCCCGTCTGAGGTTTTCCATCAAGACCCACTTAGGTAGGCGCACAAATCCGCCGTACAAGCGCCACGCCCAAGTAACAAAACGGTGTATCGATCAAAGCAATGAGAATCTTAAACAGATATGACGCGACGATGATCTGCCCGACGATGACCCAATCGAGCCCTAAGCCGAAGCCAAGAAAAATTGAATTGACGATGATGGTATCCACAAGCTGGGAGACGATAGTCGAAGCGTTGTTGCGTAGCCAAAGATGTTTCCCTTGGGTGAGGCGCTTCCAAAAATGAAACAATCGCACATCGAGCAACTGTGCGGCCAAATACGCCGTCATAGAACCGAAGATCAGAATACCGGGCAAGGTAAACACGGATTCGAAAGCTTTTTGCATCTCACCGACCGTACCGTAATCAGGATTGCCCGACGGCCAGGCCGGTGCTCCGGGCAGAACCAAGGCAATATGAATTAACACAAGCGAAACCAGGCTCATGACAAAACCAGTTACGACCATCAAATTCGCCCGTTTGCGGCCAAACACCTCACAAACGATATCGGTCAGTAAAAACGTGATGGGATAGGTGATGAGTCCGGTCGTGAGCGTAATGGCTTCGCCGAATATCCCTTTGGGGAGCGTCTCAGGAAAGGCAAGGAACAGTTTTACACCGATAATGTTTGTGAGTACGAGAACAACAACAAAAGCGGCCATCAATACAGCAAATACAGCAGCGCTTTTTTGAGAAAGCTCGGTAATTTCGTTGTTTTGCACGACTCTAACCTTCCTTTAATCTTATCCGATTAATGATGCCCTATCCGAGTAAACGGTGCCAATAGCTATGGACAAACTTGTCAAACAATTACTGAGCGGTGCTTCCTTAAGTGTAATTCTTACACCGGACCCGGATGTGCAAACCGATTTTCCGGCGATGGTCGAAACGTTTGATCTTCGCCATATTGTGCTGAGCGGTGAGAAATTTATCGGCAAAACCGGTCACACGCACGCGGTGCATCATGAGTTTAAACCATACGATCTGAATTTCAGCACGTCCTATGCCTACACGAACTACGCCAACATCGTGATTAACAGCAGCTACTCGGATAACACCTGCCGCTACTATCACACTAGCCGTTATCTTGATGTTCAGTTTGTCGCTTTGGACGACTATGAGTCTGTTTGGGATTCAAAAGCCGATCAGGATATAAAAGCGGCTGAAACTGCCATCCAAGCGGGCCGGAAAATCAAAATTGGGTTGTTGGACAGCAATGATATTTGGAATTTTCATCCGGTTCACATGCCGTCATTTTATAGCGGCAAAAACTTTCTCGAGCTTTTCACAGAACAAGACGCAATGCCGTTGTTTTTTCGTGAACCGGAAAGCATATTAAATCTTGAAAAAACATTAGTCGAAAAATTTCAAGAACTCGAAAAAAAATCACAAGGGCAAATCGACCGGGTTTCGCTTCTCACGCCGCAAATCGATGGACCGGCGTTTTATTCGATGTATTATACGATCCGATCCGACGGCACATATCTTCGAGGCCGCATCGTAAATGCCCAAGAAGAACCCGAAACGTATCAAGCGCTTCGGATTTATGCTTCAAAGTAAATTGGTTGATAAATTAGGCGTCGGCCTTTGAGCCGCCCAGGCAATCCGGTGAGTCCGGAACGACCCCTCCCCGGTCTTCCCATTCCGATGGGGTCAGGGTTTGCATCGTTAAGGCATGGACCGGACCGTTAAGTTCGTCGGCCAGGATACCGTTAACCTTTTGCTGCCGAGCGATCAGGAGTTGCCCTTCAAACCCGTCGGTCACAATCACGACCTTAAAATGCGATTCCGAACCCGGCGGCACGGAATGCATATGACTTTCGTTAATCACCTCAAGATGTGATGGCGCCAAGGCCTCGGTAATCTTTGCTTCAATCGTCGTTTGAACGCTCATCGTAAGGTCCTATGAATTTGGAATTCCCAATGATATGACGTTTTTATGCTGAGTTTTCAAGTAAGACACGTGACTGTCACCGTGGTCCTTCTGGTTACGGCATTGGTTTGGCATTCCGCCGGTTTTGCCTATCAACCGGAGGGCCCTTCTGGGTATACCGAAAAATCGGCAGTTAAAGCCAAAAAATTTATGATTGCGGCGGCCAATCCCCTTGCAGTCCGGGCCGGTTATGAAATTTTAAAAGCTGACGGTTCAGCTATGGACGCCGCGATTGCCGCAGAACTCGTCCTCGGGTTAGTCGAGCCGCAAAGTTCAGGACTTGGCGGCGGTGGATATTTGCTGCATTGGGATCAATCCACTCAAAATGTTTCAACCTATGATGGCCGCTCGGCGGCGCCCGCAAAAGTTACGGCTGAGTATTTTCTCGATTCTTTTGGCGAGCCGATCGGTCGGCGTCATACAGCCGGTGGACGTTGGGCCGCGGTACCGGGGCTTGTCAGCCTCCTTGAAGCCGCACACAAAAAACACGGCAAGCTCGCTTGGAAGCAACTGTTTGAACCCGCCATTCGGCTCGCAACAGACGGTTTTAAAATTTCACCGCGGCTTTTTAAGGCGATAAAACGCAACAAACGAATTCGAGTAAATAAAACAGCATTCGCTTATTTTTTTAATGCCGATGGTGAACCACTGCCTGAAGGCTACCGGCTGATCAATAAAGATTATGCAAAAACATTGAAACGAATTGCAGATAACGGTGCACGTGCCTTTTATGATGGAGCCATCGCCGCGCAATTGGTGAAATCTGTTCAATCCTCTAAATTCGATCCAGGGGAAATAACGTTACAGGATCTAAAATCATATCGGACGCACCAACGCGCACCGGTTTGCACACTTTACCGGCGCCACAAAATTTGCGGCATGGG
>CALINB010000060.1 GCA_938045325.1 uncultured Rhodospirillales bacterium
TCGCCGACAGCGACTTCGTGGACACCGAGACGGCAAGAGCAACGATGCTGAAACAGGAATTATTTTTTACGATCAGCCCGGATGTATCTTTTTTGGATGAGTAGGGGGTCGTTATGACCGTCGGGATAATCAGAACGGTGCCGTTTTTCACGCAGATATCGATCAAGCGAGGCTTCGGCCCTTGCCACAACCGTTGTGTTTCGCCTTTGCCGAGCCGCCAATTGCGTACACGAACCGCATTCTTGGGCAGAAGTTTTTCGTTTTGTTCGATGTGGCTATAGAGATTTTTTACCCGCTCGGCAGACGAAGCCGGGATGCTCCAGCCCATTGCAGCGGCAATCAACAGTGACAGTAACGTTTTCATTGTTATGTCCTCCCGTAGCGATCATGCGGGAGAAGACGGATGTATTCAATATTCTTATGAAGGTGGCTGCTTCAGTTCGGCGAATGCCCGCTTGAGGATTTGATAACAGGCGCTGAGTTCGAGGATTGCCATAATCGCGGCGACGCCGTAATCGGGCCAGCCGGTTGCCGTGACGCCGACCAGGAGACCTGCGCCGATGACCGCGACGTTGCCAATGGCGTCATTGCGCGAACACAGCCAGACTGAGCGCATGTTCGCATCGCCTTCGCGGTATTTGAAAAGAATCACCGCACTCACGACATTGGCCATCAGGGCGGCGATGCCGACTGAGCCCATGACGATGGCGGTCGGAACGGTCCCTAGCATGGCGTTATATGTGGCGTTACCGATAACCCAAAGGCCGAAGATGCCCATGGTCGCGCCCTTGAAGAGAGCGGCGGACGCGCGCCAGCGCAATGAGAGGCCGAGGACTAGAAGCGTGATGAAATAGGTGAAGGAGTCGCCCAGAAAATCAATGGCGTCGGCCTGTAAGGCTACTGATTTCGCCGTGAGCCCGGCGACGATTTCTACCAAAAACATGGAAAAATTGATGGCGATGACAACCCAAAGCACGCGCCGGTAGGCCGTCATGGAATGGCTCGTGCCATCGATGGTTGGGGGTGGGGGCGCTTCACAGTGATCGTGCAAAACAGGCTCTCTGCTTATTTATTGGTTGATTTCAATAATCTACGGTTTGCCTCGATGAGGGCAGGGTTTTTGAAAAAACATTAGACACGGTATCATGATACCTTACATCTAAAGTCCCAGAATAATTGAACAATTCCCGTTGACAGGGGCAAAAATATCGCCATACTCCGCCGCTGTTTCGAGATTTTGACTTAAGTATAAAGGATTTCGCGGTGAACACCTATTCCGCCAAACCGCAGGACGTTGAGCGCAAGTGGCTGCTGATTGACGCCGAAGACTTGGTCTTGGGCCGCCTCGCTTCCATCGTTTCGATGCGTCTGCGCGGCAAACACAAACCGATGTACACGCCCCATATCGATTGCGGCGATCACGTCGTGATCATCAATGCCGAAAAAGTGAAGCTGACCGGCAACAACAAACGGTCGGACAAACAGTACTACTGGCACACCGGTTATCCCGGCGGAATCAAGTCGCGTTCGGCCGAACAAGTGCTCAGCGGCCAACATCCGGAACGGGTGGTAATCAAAGCCGTCGAACGGATGATCAGCCGTAACCCGTTGGGCCGTCAGCAAATGACGAAGTTGCATGTGTATGCCGGCAGCGAGCACCCACACGAGGCGCAAAAGCCCGAAGTGTTGGACGTTGCCGCGATGAACCCAAAGAATAAGAGATAGCACCATGGCCGAAGAAACGAAAACAACACTCGATGGATTGAAAGACGCCATGGCGGAAGCGCAATCGCCTGCTGCTGATAGCGCCGACGTTGCGCCGGCCGGTGATGCGCCGGTTATGGAAACGGGCGCCGATGTTTTGCCCGAACCGAAACGGGACGAGCAGGGCCGTTCTTATGCCACCGGTAAACGGAAAGATGCTGTTGCGCGGGTTTGGGTCAAACCGGGACCCGGTAAAATTCTCATCAACGGCAAGGAAGCGGCACAATATTTTGCCCGCCCCGTGTTGCAGATGATCATTAACCAGCCCTTTGAAGTTTCCAACCGCAAGGGTGAGTTCGATGTGGTATGCACCGTTAAAGGCGGCGGCCTGTCGGGCCAAGCCGGTGCAGTTCGCCACGGTATCAGCAAGGCGCTGACCCTTTATGAACCGGCGTTGCGCAAAGATTTGAAGAAAGTCGGGTTCCTGACGCGCGATTCCCGTGTTGTCGAACGGAAGAAATATGGCCGCGCCAAAGCGCGACGTAGCTTCCAGTTCTCGAAACGTTAATTCCCACAAGGATTTCTCTGTATCACCATAAGGGCGTCCAAAGCGGGGCGCCCTTTTTGGTTGAGGGTGCTATAAGATAGAAACACGAAAGGAACAGGCCATGAGTCCGGCAAAGACGAACAGCATCAAGATCGCCATCATCGGTGCAAGCGGGTACACCGGGGCAGAGCTTGTGCGCCTGTTGGCCCGTCATGCCCATGCCGATATTCGTGCGTTAACGGCTGATCGTAATGCCGGAAAACCATTGTCCGATGTGTTTCCGCATTTGGGCGGTCTTGGCTTGCCGGACTTGGTCAAAAAAGAGGAGGTCGATTGGAGCGGCATCGATGTAGCATTTTGCTGCCTACCGCACGGCACGACCCAGGAATTTATTGCCGGCTTGCCCGGACACCTGAAAGTCATCGACCTCTCGGCGGATTTTCGGCTCGCCGATCTCGATACATACGCCGAATGGTACGGCCATGCGCATCTCGCACCGGAATTACAAAACGATGCGGTTTACGGCATCACCGAGTTGGCCAGAGACGCGATTAAAAAAGCGCGGCTGGTTGCAAACCCGGGATGTTATCCGACGTCCGCTTTATTGCCGCTGGTGCCGCTGATCGAAGCGAAGCAAATCGAAACGGACAACATCATCATCGACTCCAAATCCGGCGTCACGGGTGCGGGGCGTGCGCCCAAAGAAGGCACGTTATACGCCGAAGTCACCGAGGGAATTCATGCTTACGGTGTGGCAGCACATCGGCACGCACCGGAAATCGAGCAATGCCTGAGTGCGGCTGCGGGTAAAGATTTGATCGTTAACTTCACGCCGCATTTGATGCCGATGAATCGGGGCATCCTTTCGACGATTTATGTCAGCCTGGCGAACGGCGCGAGTGCTGCCGATCTGCTCGAAACGCTTTTGAATAAGTATGCGGGCGAGCCGTTTGTGCGGGTTTTACCGGAAGGCACGGTGCCGCACACACGCCACGTGCGCGGCTCGAACCATTGTTTAATCGGTGTGGTGGCCGACCGGATCGAAGGTCGGGCGGTTATCGTTTCAACGATCGATAATTTGGTGAAAGGGGCCTCGGGCCAGGCCGTACAGAACATGAACCTCGTCTGCGGGCTCGATGAAACCACCGGTCTCGAGCAAGAACCGCTGTTTCCATAAATGTGCCCGTGATCGATGCATCCTTCGAGACGCTTCCGATGGAAGCCCTCAGGATGAAGTTGTCAATTAAACCTCATGGTGAGGGATCGCGAAGCGATTGTCTCGAACCATGACGATTGATTAAACGTCGATTTCCTTGACGAACTGGGCGTGTTCCTGAATGAACGCGTAACGCAATTCAGGTTTGCGCCCCATGAGGCTTTCGACCAACTGCGCGGTCG
>CALINB010000061.1 GCA_938045325.1 uncultured Rhodospirillales bacterium
CAAAACGCTTCGTGATATGATCGGCGACCGCTCGATCGAATTGGAAGTCGATGGCGGAATTAACCCGAAAACGGCCCCGTCCGTCGCGCAGGCCGGCGCCAACGTTTTGGTTGCCGGCAGTGCCGTCTTTAACGGCGGCGATTATCAATCGGCCATTGAAGCGATCCGTCATAGCGCGGGCTAATCTCTCAAAATTTCAGACAAATTGTCTGATCTGATAATTAGGCCGGAAAAAATTTAATTTTTCAGAGTTTCCGGTTGAATCGTCGGTGAAAGGGTATATAACCCGGCCCCACATGACAATTTGATGAAGCCACGTTCATGGCTTTCACCATCGTCGTCTTTACCCGGTTTCGGGTGGCATTAGGCATTAATTAAATCAAATCGGCTAATTTAAACTTCGCTTGAGAAGGAATGATCAGCCGACCGCTGAAGACCGGCGAAGATTTCTTTTTGGAGAACCCTTGTGGTTCAACTGCTGAGAAAAGTTCCTGAACTGACGATTTTGATCGCGGTAACGATCATCGCCTACATTGTGATCGAATTTGCGGCTAAAGTCGGAACGGAACCGGCTATTGGCGCATTCTCCAGCATTGACCTCATCATCATTTCATTTGTTATAAGCACGGCAATTGCCATCATCGCCGTGATCGCCGGTGTCGGCGGCGGTGTGATCTTCACACCGATCATGCTGGCCTTTACTTCGATTGACACACTGATTATCCGCTCGACGGGTCTTGTCGTTGCGATGTTCAGCGGTTTGGTCTCGACCGGTCCGTTTATGCGCAAAGGGCTAGCTGACGTGAAGCTGGTCTTTTTCGGCGCCGTGCCGATTATTGTCGGCGGTTTGGGCGGTGCCTTTTCGGCGATTATCTTATCGAGTTATATGGGAGCCGCCGGTGATGCGATTGTCCGGTTACTGCTAGGCGTTACGCTGGTCCTCATCGCGCTGTTGTTTATTTTTGGCGGTTCGAACACGGAATACCCGCGTCCCCGTAAAATCGACGCTCTGGGCCAAAGACTTCGTCTTCGGAATACCTATTGGGAAGAGTCCCTGCACGAACGTATCCGGTATCGGGCCGTTAACGTGACACTCGGCGGGTTTTTATTTTTTGCTGTCGGATTTACAGGCGGCTTTTTCGGGCTCGGCGGCGGCTGGGCCGTGGTGCCGGTGCTGAACCTTGTCATGGCCGTGCCGCTGAAAGTTTCGGCTGCGTCCAGCGGTGTGTTGCTGGCCATGGGCAATGCTGCGGCGATTTGGCCTTATATTACCGTCGGCGCGCTTATTGGTGTTGTTGCCGCACCTTGGATGTTGGGGCAGGTCATCGGCGGCATTATTGGCGCTCATATTCTCGCATCGATTAAAGCCGGGTTTGTCCGCAACTTGTTGATCGCCCTGTTGTTGCTGACGAGTGTGAAATTAATTTCCCGGGGCCTGGAAGGGCTGCTCGGAATCGATATTCCGATTTTTTAAAAGGGAGACACCGGTGGCTAAATTCAAAAGAACATTAATTCCGATTTCTGGTGTCGTATACGGCGATATTATTTACTGGTGCACTATTCTTGCTTCGATCATGGTTGTGATCGGAACGGTGGAAACATTTATCACCGAAAAAAACGTGATCCCGCCGTCGTACCTGTTGTCTTCCGTACTTGATGGCAATTCAGTGTCGCAAATTTGGAAAGGTTCGCCTTTTGGTGCTATCCCGCATGGGCATTGGTATCTCGGCATATTACCGACCGGTGAGGGCGTCACTACCGCGGGGCTTGCCTTCGGTGTGTTTGGGGTTATTCCGGCTATTTTCGTCAGCGCTTATTTTTTATGGCGTTCCCATAATGGTTTTTTCGCTATACTCGCGCTTGTGTCCGCTGCGATTACGATTACATCAATGTTGGGTGTTATTCCGCTGCCCATCGGCTAACCCGGAAAAACCTCCATTAGAATCAGCGTATACGAGAATGTCATAATTGACGCTGTAGAATTTAATGTTTCAGCGTATAAAATAAGTACGGATCAGGCGAGAACGTGATGGCGGAAATCAATATATCAGAAGAAGAACGAAAGCGGCGCGAGCAAATTTTTCGCATGATGGTTTGCTTCGACGGTTCCGAGGAGTCTTTCCGTGCTCTCCGGTATGCCGCAGGACTGTCACACCAATTGAACGCTGATTTGGTCGTTTTGTTTGTACGTGCTGTTTACGACGGCGCCAGTAAAGATGAAGTTTATAAGTGGGCGGCCGAAGAAAGTATGCTCGATTGGGACCTTGATCTTGCGGGTCTGAAATTTTTACGCATGGCCCGCGATGTCCTGGTCGAGATGGGCGAGCTTGCCGACGACTGGCGCATGGTGACCGTTCATACCGATGTCGATAGTGATGTCCTCGGCGACAATAAAATCGAGTACATCAACGATACGCAAGGACGCGAAATCGTCATGAAGCTGAAAGTTTCCGACGACATCGCGCGCGGTATCCTCGATCAATACGAATTGGGTCCTTATGATCTGATCGTTTTGGGCGCATCTGAATTATGGCAGGAACGTAAACGCAAACCGTTTCGCGATCCGGCTGTTGCCGAAAAAGTCGCCATCCACGCGCCGTGTTCGGTTCTCGTCACGCGAAAAGTAATTCGAACCGGGCATGGTCACTTGTTATGCACGGACGGCTCCGATGCCGCGATGAAAATGATCCGTAAAGAAGGAGAACTCGCAGCAAAGGCGGGGTTCCCGGTTTCGGTGTTATCCGTCGCGCTGGACCATGTTGAAGAACGGGATGCGCAAAAAAATATTGAATCGGCAACCGCTGTCCTTAAATCTGTCGGTGCGGAAATTGAGAATACATATGTGCGCACTGGCAGCCCCATCGAGGAAATTATTGACGTCGGCAAGAATTATTCTCTGATTGCCGTCTCAGCGAGCAGCAAAACAGGATTACAACGTTTTTTCCTTGGTAGTGTGTCGTTCCAGGTTCTCGAACAAGCTGAAAACTCGGTTATGCTTGTTCGTTAACGGGTTTGGAGCCTATTAATTCCTGTGAGCCCCATCACAGTTATCCGCGCCGATTTTTGCTTATATCCTTAAAAAAGAGATCAATGGGTTATTGTTTAACCGCGCCATAAGCGGGACATAATAACGATCGTGGTGCATAACGAATTCTGGGGAAGAATGCTGGATAGAACATACAATGAAGCCATCGATGAAATTTTATCGGTGGGTGATGATCAGAGTTGGGCCTTGTCTCTCGTTGAGGCATCTCGGGACCTTATTTGCCTTTGTCATGGCGGGTTTGTGACCTTTATCAACGAAGCTGGCTTAAAGCACCTGGGCATAAAATCTGCAAAAGACATAATCGGGCGTCGGTTTACGGACTTCGTTCACACCGATGACCGGGATACTGTTCAATGGTTGCTTGAAAAACGGTATCAGGAACAAGACCCGCTAACGATTAAGCTTGTGGGGATCGGTAACAAACCCTTTGACGCCGATACATTGTTTGTTCCGTTCGATAATGATGGTGAAACGGGCATGGTCGTTCAAGCCCACGACATATCGCTTCGCAAAGAACGCGATGAGCGAATTCAATTTCAAGCTAATTATGACATGCTGACCGGGCTGCCGAATCGGTCTTTGTTCTTGGACCGGCTTAATCAGGGCATGATCAGAAGTCAGCGGGAAAATAAAATATTAGCGCTGATGTTTATTGATTTGGACGGCTTTAAATACGTTAACGATATTTTGGGCCATCATGTCGGCGATTTGTTGCTGCAACAAGCCGCAAAGAGGCTAACCGATTGTATGCGTTCGACCGACACGGTTGCGCGGCTGGGCGGTGATGAATTTACGATTATCATGCCGAGCTTGGATGATCCGGCTCGGATTTCCCTTGCGGCACAGCGTATTTTAGATGCTTTGGAAAAACCGTTTTATTTAAATGACGAGGAAGCGCTTGTAACGGGCTCAATCGGGATCACCGTTTATCCGGATGATTCAATCGAGGCCAATGACCTGCTGCGCAATGCCGATGCGGCAATGTATCGCGCGAAAGATCAAGGAAAGGCGACATTTCATTACTATACGGCAGGCCTTAACGAAGAGGTCAAAGAACGTGTTGCTATTAAAAACGGTTTAAGCAAGGCGATGGAGCGGAATGAATTTTCGCTTCACTATCAGCCGAAACTCGATCTGCAAACAGACTGTTTTACCGGTGTTGAGGCGCTGATGCGCTGGAACAGCGAAGAGCTTGGTTTTGTAACGCCCAATCGATTCATCCCCAGCTTAGAAGAAACAGGCCTTGTCAACGAAGTCGGTGAGTGGGTGATCCGGCAAGCCTGCAAACAGCATTTAAAATGGCTGGACGCCGGCCTGCCGCCGGTCCGTGTCGCCGTTAATTTATCGGCACGCCAGCTCCGCGAGCCGTCATTCGTTTCCATTGTCGATGATGTGCTTCGGGAATTAGGCGTTGCCCCGCAATTTCTTGAGATTGAAATAACCGAAAGTATGTTGATGTCGGATTCAAGCGCTATTATTGTCGCATTGGATCAGCTTCACGAGATGGGAATTCCCATTGCCATGGACGATTTCGGTACGGGTTATTCTTCGCTGAGTTATCTTAAGCGGTTTCCCATTGATACGATTAAGATCGACCGTTCTTTCGTTGCCGAAATCACGAGCGATCCCGATTATGCGGAGATTATTAAAACAATCATCAGTATGGGAAAAACACTGAACCGTAAAATCATCGCCGAAGGTGTCGAAACCGAAGAGCAGCTCTCGAAATTACGCGAATATCATTGTGACGAGATTCAGGGTTATTTCATTAGCCGGCCCATGCCGGCAGCCGGTTTGATGAGCACGCTGAAAGAACGGAAGTTCAGCAACACGTAACGGTCGTCTCAAGCAATGAGTGGCGGAATAAAACGTGCGGTGAGGGCAGTGAAGTGTTAGAATTCCCCCGATTCCAATGAAAAAATTAATTTTATATAGTTTTATCTGCGCGCTCGGATTTTACAGTATTGCCGGGTTAAATGCCGAGGCAGCACCGCTGCAGCTGACCGCCGCTCAACAAAAAAGTATCAAAGCATTTGTCGGTTACTTCGACACCATTGTCTTCGGTTCCGAATACGATAAGAAGCAAGCCGCAACCATTGTCTATAAATGGCAGGGCCCGGTTCGCTTGCACCTTCGATATGTTGGTGTAAAAGCTAACCCAAAGCACCGCCATTTTATCAATCAACATATTGTTGATTTGCGCCGATTGACACGGTTGCCCATTAATATTGTCGGCAACCCCAAAGTTGCGACGATTGATATTATTTTCGTGAAGCGTAAAGACATGGGGAAATTGAAATTGCCCCAAGCATCACCGCAATACATTGCCAAGTTGGCGGCGCCCGGCGGATGTTATTTTATTTCGTATAAACTCGGACCGCGAAAAAAACAAAAAGGGCGTATTCAAAAAAGTGTCATTGTCGTGAATGCCGAACGAGATATCGCCGGCATTAATCATTGTTTATTGGAAGAGCTGACGCAAAGTATCGGTTTTCCGAATGATAGTGATACGATGCGGCCCTCTGTTTTCAGCGATAAAGATCAATTATTTGAATTTTCGCCCGTCGATAAGACCGTTATCCGCGTGCTTTACGACAAACGTATGAAAATGGGTATTCCCCGCAAGGAAGGATTGGCTTTGGCAGGAGAAATCATGGCGGATGTGTTTTTTAAGAATGAGAAGCCTGCCACTTCTCATAAGCCAAAAAAATAATTCGTTCGGTCTCGGACCATAAACCGAGGGATTCGATTTTATCGATATCAAACCAGGCGGCATCCTGCGCATCATCCCCGGCGATGGCTTTGCCCACTGGAGCGGCAGCATAAACATCTACCAACGTATAGTGTTGCTTAACACGGCCATCATCTTCTTTTCGGATCGAGTCGACGACATCCAAGAGACCGAGGACCTCGATATCCAGTCCGGTTTCCTCCTTGGCTTCGCGCCTGGCGGCTTCGAAAACCGTTTCACCCAATTCCTGAGCACCGCCTGGCAGTGACCATTGACCCGCCCGGGGCGGTTTGCCCCGGCGAATGAGCAAAACCCTTGAATCTCGCCAGATGACGATACCGACACCGACAATAGGCTGGGCGGGGAAAAGCCGGGACATCGAGTAATACCTTTGTACAATTTTATTTTTCGGACAGAACCGTTGTAATGCGCTTGTCTAAGAACGAGAAGGCTTAAAAGCCCTCAAGAATGTTGAGTCACAACAAAAAAGAGCAGGATTGTCATGGTCAGAGTATTCGAACGTAAAATATTCGAACGAAAAACGTTCCCCATCGGAGAATACATATTCAAAGAAGGAACATACGGCTCCCGGGCATTCGTCGTCGAAACCGGCGAAATCGAAATTGTTAAGATGGTGTTGGGCAAAGAAAAGATCATCGGCACCGTAAAATCGGGTGCCATTTTCGGCGAAATGGCGTTGATCGACGATCAGCCGCGGATGGCATCGGCCCGGGCCAGCAAAGCATCGACGGTCATTGTCGTTTCCAGGCCGATGTTTCAGGCAAAATTGGACAATACGGATCCGTTCATAAAAGGCCTTTTGACCATTTTATCAGATCATGTACGCACCATGAGCCAAGAAGCCGCTTGAATAGCTTGAATATTCGGTAAAACGGTGAGACATTCGGCCCGCCTCAAAGGGTTCCGGGAATAATTCCAGGGATTTAGAGGTAAGGCGTTGATTTTCGGCGCCTGATCACAATCTCAAATCCTAAAGCCGAAGAGTCTCAATTGAATGACCGACCCTAAAATCGATCCAGCCAGTTCGAACGAAAGCCCGGATGACAATTCCAAGCCGGCTTCCATAAGCTTCGGGGCCCGGTTACGCGGCAGCTTCTTTGCCGGTATTCTTGTCACGGTTCCGATTGCCCTGACGATTTACCTGGTTTGGGTGTTGGTGCATTCGGTCGACGATATGGTCGCATCAGTCCTGCCGCACCAGTGGAATCCGAATACCTACTTGCCCTTCGATGTGCCGGGGCTTGGTCTGATTATCTTCTTTTTAGCAATGGTCATCATCGGAGCCGTCACGGCAAGCTTCTTGGGCCGCTTCTTTCATCGCCGGTTTGAGCGAATCCTCAGCCGACTGCCGGTGGTGCGCAGCATTTACAGCGCCATCAAGCAGATCATGGACACGGTATTCTCACAGCGCTCACAAGCGTTTCGCGAAGCCGTTCTGGTCGAATATCCACGCCGCGATCTTTGGATAATCGCGTTTATTACGGGTGAAACGAAAGGGGAGGTCAAAAACCTCCATGCCGACGACATCATCAATATTTATGTGCCGACGACACCGAACCCGACATCGGGATTTTTGCTCTTTGTTCCCAAACGCGACATTATTCCGTTGAGTATGTCGGTCGATGAGGCGCTCAAGATGGTGATTTCAACGGGTATCGTCACGCCGACTGACCGGCGTTTGCAAACCGATCAGGATACGCCGAAGATCGCCGTGTTGGGAAAAGAGAAGACTTAAATAATAATCATTTTATAACAAGATTATTTTCATTACTGTCATATACCTGACGATCCATATTTACGGTTCTTGGTAAGATGATTAGATAATGATGGAAGGTGTGTGATTTATGGGTGATTTATCCCGGCTTACACATAGACTTGTTATTGTTATTGTCCTCGGATTGATGTCGGGCATAATCGTGGGCTGTGATGATGGTGGACAGCAAAGTCAGATCAAGCGCCCGCCACCTAAAGTTACAATTGCCAACCCAGTCGTCCGTGAAATCATTGAATGGGATGAATACACCGGCCGGTTTAGGGCCATTGATTATGTGGAAGTTCGGGCGCGTGTCAGCGGCTATTTAGAGAAAATTCACTTTAAAGACGGACAGCTCATTCAAAAAGGCGATTTGCTTTTTACAATTGATCAGCGCCCATTTGAGCTTGCCCGTGAGCAGGCTCAAGCCGATCTTCAGCAAGCAAACACCCGGCTGGTATTGGCGGAAAAAGAATTGAAACGCGCTGGTCAATTGTTACGGAAAGGGCATGTTTCGCAATCCGTATTTGATCAACGCCTGCAAACACGCAACGAAACCAGATCGGCAATAGATGCGGCGAAGGCGGCATTAAACAGGGCTAAACTTGATCTTGAATACAGCAAAATCAAATCTCCGGTTTCGGGCCGTATTAGCCGGTATTTGGTGAGTGTCGGAAACTTGATCGGCGGGGGAAGTGTCGGTGCAACGCACCTGACAACGATTGTTTCACTGGATCCCATACACTTTTATTTTGATGCACCGGAAGATGCCTACCTCAAATATGTCCGCTTAGACCGTTCCGGACAGCGTCCCGGATCGCGCAGTACCGCCAATCCGGTTTATTTATCGCTTTCGGATGAAAAGGGGTATCCGCATAAAGGGGAAATGAATTTTGTCGATAACCGCTTTGACGCCGGTACGGGAACCATTCAAGGCCGGGCAATTTTCAGCAATCCGTCTTTAATTTTTCAACCCAACATGTTCGCGCGGATACGGTTATTGGGAAGCGGTAAATTTAAAGCGACCATGGTGCCAGAGGAAGTGATCGGGACTGGATCAATCTCGGAAGTTTGTCTATACCGTCAACAACGAAGGCACGGTAAAATTACAGCTTGTTACGCTGGGTAAATTAATCGATGGACTTCGTGTTATCCGAAAGGGGTTAAGCCCTGATGATTGGGTGATCATCAAGGGAATTCAGCGGGCCCGTTCCGGGGTTAAAGTGACACCGGTTAAAAGCGCCATTAATTTACCGGGCAGCACCACGGCGCCAAGATGAAATTTACGCACTTTTTCATCGATCGGCCAATTTTCGCGACGGTCTTATCAATCGTCATCACCATTATCGGCGGAATTTCTTACTTTGCGGTACCGGTAACCCAGTATCCGCCGGTTGCGCAGCCGACGGTGGTCGTGACGGCTCAGTATCCCGGCGCCAGTGCACAAGTCATTGCCGATACGGTCGCAACGCCGCTTGAACAGGAAATCAACGGCGTCGACAACATGCTCTACATGAATTCTCAATCGACAAGTGATGGCCGTATGCAATTGACCATCACTTTTAAGTTGGGAACCGATTTGGAGCAGGCCCAAGTTCTTGTGCAAAACCGTGTTTCGATTGCCGAGCCTCGTTTGCCGGAAGAAGTAAGGCGTATTGGCATTACGACCAAAAAAAATTCACCGGATATGCTGTTGGTCGTTCACATGATCTCGCCGGATGATACGTATGATCAACTTTACATCGGTAATTATGCGACGCTGCAAATCAAAGACGTGTTAGCCCGCCTTGATGGGGTCGGCGATATTCAACTTTATGGCGGCAGCGAATACAGTATGCGAGTTTGGTTGGACCCTGACCGGATATCTTCATTTGGACTGACTGCAAGCGACATCGTCAATGCGTTGCAAGAGCAGAACGTTCAGGTTTCCGGCGGGCAATTAGGTCAACCGCCTGTAGCATCGCCACAATCGTTTCAAATTAATTTACAGCTGCTGGGACGGCTGCGAAATCCCGAAGAGTTTGAAAATATTATCGTTAAAGCAGGAGATGAGGGGCGTGTCGTTCGTGTTCGAGATGTCGCTCGGGTTGAGCTTGGTGCGCGGGATTACGTCACCAAAGGATACCTGGATGGTAAGCCAGCCGTCGTCATGCTGGTGTTTCAGCGGCCTGGCTCAAACGCCCTCGAAACGGCACAAAATGTTCAGAAGTCCATGCGGGAATTAAGCCAAGGTTTTCCGAAAGGCCTCGAGTACCGCATCATTTATAATCCGACTGATTTCATTGCAGAATCCATTGATGAGTTGATCCTTACCATTTTTGAAGCAATTGCTTTGGTGGTGTTGGTCATTGTGCTGTTTTTGCAAACATGGCGGGCATCCATCATTCCGATTCTTGCGATCCCGGTATCGCTGATCGGCACTTTTGCTGTTATGGCGATACTTGGATTTTACGTCAATCTTTTGACGCTGTTTGGTCTTGTTCTTGCTGTCGGCATCGTGGTCGATGATGCGATTGTTGTGGTTGAAAACGCCGAAAGGAAAATTTGCGACGGTATTGATCCGAAAGAAGCATCCCGCCAAACCATGAATGAAGTTGGTGGCGCACTTATTGCGACGTCGCTTGTGTTAGTCGCCGCTTTTGTGCCCGCAGCTTTCGGTGGCGGAATTACAGGCCAGTTTTACCAGCAATTTGCCATAGCCATCGCCGTTGCGACAGTGATTTCGACTGTCGTTTCCTTGACGTTAAGCCCCACACTGACCGCTATATTTTTTAAACAGAAAGACGAAGAAGCCAATACATCGGCAGATCGTATTTCACCCGTTCAGTGGTTTTTTGATCGTTTTAATCAGGGATTTGAATGGTTGAACCGGTATTATACCCGCTGCATCGGTGTTGTTACGCGCGCCAGAGTATCGATGATGCTGGTTTATGCCGTTCTGATCGGTCTTACGGCATGGGGGTTCATGCGCGTCCCGACCGGGTTTATTCCAGCACAGGATCAAGGATATTTGATTACGGCTATTCAGTTGCCGCAAGGCGCATCGTTAAGTCGGACTGAAAATGTTGTTAAACGTGCTGAACAGCTCATCCTTTCAACGCCGGGAATTAATCACACGGCAAGCTTTGTCGGGTTTTCCGGTGCGACCCGTACCAATGCCTCGAATGCCGGTGCGATATTCGCCGTCATGAATTCTTATGATGAACGCGCGCAACAAGGATTGAGCGCCGATAAAGTTTTGGGCGAGTTGTACCGTCGCCTAGGGACCATCCAGGAGGCATTTATTCTTGTAATTCCGCCGCCACCGGTTCGTGGCATCGGTACTGCCGGGGGATTCAGCATGATGGTGCAGGATCGCCGCGGCCGGGGAACGTCGGTGCTTGAACGGGCCGCCTACGACCTCATCGCCGCCGCCAATGCCGAACCGGGCTTACGCCAAGTTTATACGCTCTTTAATGCCAGCACGCCGCAGCTGTTCGTCGATGTCGATCGAACGCGCGCAGAAATGCTGCAAGTCCCGCTCGAAAACTTATTCCGGACACTCGAAATTTACCTCGGTTCGGCATATGTGAATGATTTTAATTTGTTTGGCCGAACATACCGGGTCACCGCCCAAGCCGATGGCGAACACCGGTTGGATCGGGAGGATATAGCCCGCTTGCGGACCCGCAGTACGAATGGCGATATCGTGCCGTTAGGATCGATGGTGACGTTTAAGGATATTGCCGGGCCGGACCGCGTTCCCCGTTACAATCTGTTCCCGGCCGTGGAGGTGGATGGCAATACGGTTCCTGGATTTAGTTCAGGACAGGCAATTGATGCGATGGAACGGCTGGCAAAGAAAATTCTGCCGGACGGC
>CALINB010000062.1 GCA_938045325.1 uncultured Rhodospirillales bacterium
CTTTAGGTTCGCCGACGGTCGTCCCACCGACAGCCGACGGTTCCGAACCCCGGACCGTTCCGACGAACGCCGGCGTGTTTCAAGCTGAAATCGCAGCGGATTCCGTGACACAACAAGTTCAACAGGTCCAGGACTCATCAGCGCAGCCTGAAGCCGCCAGCGGACGGCAACAAGCGAATTCCGAGACCTCGCAACGTTCAGAGCCGGCACAAGGCGCTCAAGACCCGGCCCCGACACCTGAAGAAGGCCGCGGGGTAAACCTCAATATTGAAGTTTAACAGGCTATAATCTTTCACGCGGCCCGCCGAGTTTATTTTAACCGGCGGGTCTTTTTATTTCGCATTCAGTTTTTCGGCATACAAAAGGAATTCCTTATTCCCTTTCGGCCCCGTGATCGGACTCTCCGTAATCCCCCGAACGGACCAACCGTTCAAACCATTCACCCAGTCTGAAATTTTCCTGCAAACGTCTTCGTGCAATTCGGCATCACGAACGACGCCGCCTTTACCGACTTGCTCCTTGCCGACTTCAAACTGCGGCTTAATAAGAGTGATCAACTGTGCCGATGGCTTGGTTAACTGTAACGCCGCCGGCAAGGCGACCATCAGACTGATAAAACTGACATCACTGACAATGACGTCAACAAGCTCCGGAACTTCTGCCTGTGTAATGTGACGCGCATTTGTTTTTTCCAACACGACGACACGGTCATCGTTTCGCAGTTTCCAATCAAGCTGGCCGTGTCCGACATCGATTGCATAAACCCTCACAGCGCCGTGCTGCAAAAGAACATCGGTGAATCCCCCTGTCGAAGCCCCGACATCCAGGCAGGTTTTCCCTTCAGGATTAATCGAAAAAAAATCAAGACCGTGCGATAGCTTCAAACCGCCACGCGAAACCCAGGGATGATCTTGCCCCTTTAAAGTTATGGGTAAATCCGGTGCGACCTGTATGCCCGGCTTATCAAGGCGTTTGGTTTCGGAATAAACGATGCCCGACATAATCATCGCTTGCGCCCGCGCCCGGCTTTCGGCGAGCCCGCGTTCAAAAAGAAGCGTGTCCAGTCGGCATTTTTTTTTGCCCGCTTGACCGGCGCAAGCCGCCATTGCTATGCGCGGGCGACGGGTTCGATATTTTCCCCTTCCCTGCCGAGGGCGGAAAGAGCCGTTGCAACGATATGCGGTGCGTTAAGACCGGCAGTATCGTATTGGCTATAAGGCGCATCCTGCAGAATAAATTGATCCGGTAAATGCATCGGGCGGATTTTTAAGCCATTATCGAGGGCGCCGTCACGTGCCAGGAATTCCAAAACTTGAGCCGAAAACCCGCCAATGGAACCTTCTTCAATCGTGATCAAGACCTCGTGCTCTTTCGCCAAGCGGCGAATGAGGTCTTCATCGAGCGGTTTCGCAAACCGGGCATCGGCAACCGTCGTCGAAAGGCCTTTGGCTTCCAACTCATCGGCAGCTTTAAAGACTTCGGCCATGCGTGCACCATAACATAAGACCGCAACCTTACTGCCTTCGCGCATGATCCGGCCCTTGCCGATTTCAAGCGGAACACCGACTTCCGGCAGATCAACGCCGATGCCTTCGCCACGCGGGTAGCGCAAGGCGCTCGGGCGGTCATCAATTTGTACGGATGTCGCCACCATGTGAACAAGATCAGCCTCATCAGCCGCCGCCATCATGACGAAGTCCGGCAAGCAGCCCATATAGGCAATATCATACGCGCCATGATGAGTTTGCCCGTCAGCACCGACCAAGCCGGCCCGGTCCAAAATAAACCGGACGGGTAATTTTTGAATGCCGACGTCGTGTACGACTTGATCGTAAGCCCGTTGCAAAAAAGTGGAATAAATACAGGCAAACGGCTTGTAGCCTTCGGTGGCCATACCCGCAGCAAACGTTACCCCATGCTGTTCGGCGATACCGACATCGAATGTGCGTTCCGGAAATGATTTTTCAAAAATATCGACGCCCGTTCCCGACGGCATCGCTGCCGTAATGGCGACGATTTTGTCGTCTTTTTCCGCTTCTTTGACCAAAGCGTTGCCGAAGACCTTTGTATAGGATGGCGCGTTGGCGGTGGACTTCACTTGCTCACCGGTCACAACATTAAATTTACCGACACCGTGGTATTTGTCGGCTGATTTTTCCGCCGGCTCATAGCCATGGCCTTTTTCCGTAACGATATGAAGCAATACGGGGCCCCGCTCACGGTCATCACGAAGATTTTTCAGCACCGGCAATAGATGGTCCATATTATGGCCGTCGATGGGGCCGACGTAATAAAAACCAAGCTCTTCAAACATCGTCCCGCCGGTCAGCATGCCGCGGGCGTATTCCTCGGCCTTGCGGGCCGCTTCTTTGATTTGGCGGGGAAATTTGTTGGCCATTTCCTTAGCGAAATCACGCATCGAACGAAATGATTTTGAAGAAATCAGCCTGGATAAGTAAGCGCTCATGGCCCCGACGGCTGGCGCAATCGACATGTCGTTATCGTTAAGAATAACGATCAGACGCGCATCCATCGCACCGGCGTTGTTCATCGCCTCATAAGCCATACCGGCACTCATGGATCCGTCGCCGATGACAGAAATCACATGATTGCTACGCTTACCCTCA